>JACQEW010000218.1 GCA_016200365.1 Nitrospinota bacterium | reverse complement strand
GGTGTAATCTCGGATAAGAATCAGGCAAAGCTTACTATTGTAGGAGTTCCCGACAGACCGGGTATTGCAGCGGAGATATTCGGAAAGATCGCTGCTGAAAATGTTAATGTTGATATGATTATCCAGAATGTGAGCGAAAGGGGATTGACGGATATATCCTTTACCGTGCCTAAGTCAGATGCAAAAACAGGATTCCGTGTTACAAAAGATGTAGCAGGGAAGATAGGGGCTCAGGATGTTAAGCTCGATGAGAATATTGCGAAGGTATCCATCGTAGGCGTGGGTATGAAGAGCCACTCGGGCGTTGCGGCAAAGATGTTTGCGGCTCTGGCAAAAGAGAATGTCAATATTATCATGATAAGCACATCGGAGATAAAAATATCCTGCGTGATTGATTCAAAATATACGGAGCTTGCAGTAAGGACACTGCACGATACTTTTAATCTTGGGAAAGGAGATTAAAAAAGAAAGGAAGTAACTTAGAATAAAATTTTGCGTAAAATGGCAAGAAAATTTTATAAGCTAAGAAACTTTCCTCGAACGACTTTTTAATTTTTCTTTTGTTCCGTAAAATTCTAAAAACAGGGCAAAAGAAAAATTAACGGAAGTGAGAGGAAAGTTTCTTAGCTGTTATATCCTTTAGGGACTAAAAGTTATATCCGCTCTCTCCATGCTGGGATAAATCAAGCCCCATAACCTCATCCTCATCGGTAACCCTTAAGCCCATGACAGCATCAAGCAGTTTTATAATTATAAATGTCAGCACACCTGCAAGCAGCCATGTAACAATAACGCCTGTAATCTGCGGGACTATCTGCCATGTATTGCCGAAAAAGACCCCATCCGCCCCCGCCGGGTTTATAAGCTTTGATGCAAAGAGACCGGTTGCAAGACTCCCCCATGTGCCTGCTATGCCGTGTATGCCAAAGACATCGAGGGTATCATCATAACCGAGCTTCGGCTTGAGTATGCTTACGCCCCAGTAGCATACCGTTCCCCCGATAAGTCCTATAATGATTGAAGACCCTATTCCCACAAAACCGGCAGCAGGCGTTATGGAGCCGAGTCCTGCCACCGAGCCTGAAAGGGCTCCAAGCATCGTGGGTTTTCCTCTGAGTTTCCATTCTATAAAGACCCATGTGATTGTGCTGACCGCCGCAGCAGTATTGGTTGTTACAAATGCTGTTGCAGCAAGTCCGTCCGATGCGAGTGCGCTTCCTGCATTGAATCCGAACCAGCCGAACCATAGTAACCCCATACCGAGCACTGTAAGTCCGAGATTATGCGGGGGCATAAGCTCTTTCGGGTAACCCCTTCTCTTTCCCACGACGATGGCTGCGACCAATGCCGATACCCCGCAGCTTATATGCACAACCATGCCTCCGGCGAAGTCGAGGACACCGAACTTGCTCAGCCATCCGCCGCCCCATATCCAGTGGCACAGAGGGTCATAAACGAGTGTAGTCCATAGAAGGCTGAATACCACCACCATAGAGAATTTCACGCGCTCTGCAAAGGCGCCTGTGATGAGGGCGACTGTTATAATGGCGAACATCCCCTGAAACATCATAAATGCGAGATGGGGTATAGTTCCCTTTGGCTCTATACCCACCCCATTTAATACAAAGTGTCCAAGTCCTCCTATTATCCCGCCTATATCGCTGCCGAAGGAAAGACTGTATCCCCATATTACCCATTGAACGCTTATCAGGCTCAATATAAAAAAACTGTGCATCATTGTGCCGAGGACATTTTTTTTCCTTGTCATGCCTGCGTAAAAGATAGCGAGTCCCGGCGTCATCAGCATGACCAATGCGGTTGATGTGAGTATCCATGCCGTATCCGCCTTATCTATCCCTTGCGGAGTTTCTCCGCTTGCAGAAGAGACTAAAAATAAAACATTCAGAGATACGATAATGGCGAGGAATAAAAATCTTTTACTATAGTCAGTTGTGAATTTCCGTAATTCTCTAAAAAGAGCTTCTTTCATAATATCCCCCCTTATTTAAAACCAATTACCAATTACCAATTTCCAATTTCCAATTTAGGAATTAGAAATTAGGAATTAGAAATTTTAGATTGCATCCTTGCCTCTCTCACCTGTCCTGATCCTTACAGCTTCCTCTACAGGTATGACAAAAATCTTTCCATCTCCTATTTTCCCTGTCCTGACGGAGTTCTTTATGACTTCAATAACCTTTTCAACCGTCTCATCATTCGTTACAATCTCTACTTTCAGCTTTGGCAAAAAGTCAATTGTATATTCCGCCCCTCTGTATAGCTCTGTGTGCCCTTTCTGCCTGCCAAACCCCTTTACTTCCGTTACAGTCATGCCGTATATATTAATATCGCTGAGGGCTTGCTTCAATTCATCGAGCCTGAAAGGTTTTATTATCGCCTCTATCTTTTTCAATGTCCTCACCTCCTTTCAGAACAAACCCCTCACCCTCCCCTCACCCCCGACCTGTCTGCCTTCGGCACAGGCAGAGGGGAGAGGAGTAAGGTGAGGGGGCGTTTATAATTTCCTTTGCATTAAGAAAAGGTATTTTTAGGTGAAAATTATAGACTTAAAAAAAATGACAGTCAACCTTATTATACTCCCATTCATAAATATCAAAATATGTTATAATAAAACAAAAAGGAGATTGAATGAAACAGATAAAAATTTATGACACGACATTAAGGGATGGCGGGCAGGCGGAGGATGTTTCATTTTCCCTTGAGGATAAGATAAGGATAGCCCTGAAGCTCGATGAATTGGGAATCCATTATATCGAGGGTGGATGGCCCGGAGCGAATCCTAAGGATACCGAGTTTTTCAGCGAGATAGGAAAACATAAGCTGCATCACGCTAAAGTGGCAGCCTTTGGAAGCACAAGGAGGTCAAAGGTAAAGGCGGATAAGGATGAGAATGTATTATCGCTTCTTAATTCAAATACCCCTGTTGTAACCATTGTCGGCAAATCATGGAATCTCCATGTGAGGGATGCCCTGCATATAAGTCTTGAAGAGAATCTGGAGCTTATTTATGACACTATCAAATATTTGAAGCCCTATATCCCTGAGATTATGTTCGATGCGGAGCATTTTTTTGACGGATATAAGGGGAATCCGCAATATGCAATAAAGACCCTGAAGGCAGCAGAGGATGCAGGCGCCGATGTGATTGTCCTGTGCGATACGAACGGAGGCACAATGCCGACCGAAATTCCTGCCATATTTGAGGATGTTAAAAAAAATATCTCGAAGCCCCTTGGTATTCACACACATAATGATGCGGAAATGGCAGTGGCAAATACTATCGTTGCGGTAAGTTTGGGGGCAAGACAGGTTCAGGGGACAATAAACGGATATGGGGAGAGGTGCGGTAATGCAAATCTCTGCTCCATTATTCCGAATTTAAAATTGAAATTAAAGTTAGACTGTATAACGGATGAGCAATTGAAAAAAATAAGGGAGGTATCTTATTTTGTGGATGAGCTTGCAAATATGAGACATTGGAACCACAGACCCTATGTCGGTAAGAGCGCCTTTGCACATAAGGGGGGGATTCATGTCAGCGCTGTAATGAAAAACCCTGAGACCTATGAGCATATAAGACCTGAATTAGTGGGGAATGCACAGCGCATACTCGTATCAGACCAATCGGGAAGGAGCAATATTTTATGGAAGGCAAAGGAGTATGGAATTGATATAGATAGCCACGATTCTGCTGTAAAACATATTCTGCACGAATTGAAGGACCTGGAGAATCAGGGCTTTCAGTTTGAAGGGGCTGAAGGCTCATTTGAGTTATTGATGAAAGAGGCAAAGGGCAGCAGGAGAAAATTCTTCGATTTAAAGGGCTTTAGGGTGATAGTGGAAAAGAGGCATATTGATGAGGAGTCTATATCTGAGGCAACTGTAAAGATTCAGGTTGGAGACAAACTGGAGATTGCAGCAGCAGAAGGGAATGGTCCTGTCAATGCCCTTGACAATGCACTGAGAAGGGCGCTTGAAAAATTCTATCCTGAGCTGAAAGAGGTGAAGCTTATTGATTTTAAGGTCCGCATCCTCGATGAGAGAAAAGGGACAGAGGCAAAGACGAGGGTGCTGATTGAATCGGGTGATTATAAATCAAGATGGGGAACTGTCGGTGTATCGGAAAATATCATCGAGGCAAGCTGGCAGGCGCTGGTTGACAGCATTGATTATAAGTTGCATAAGGAGTTAAAAGATTAGGATATTGAGAGATTGAGAAAGGATACTTATGACAAAAGAAATTTTAATAAATAAGACTGTTGATTATCTTAAAAATTTACCTGATGAAAAAGTTGCAGAAGTAGCTGATTTTACCGAGTATTTATACCAGAAATATGAAGAATATATATTTAATAGAGGTATTAGAAAATTAGCTTCTGAATCTAAAAGTTTTGAGTTTTTAAAGGAAGAAGAAGATTTGTATACCGTAAATGATTTGAAAGAAAAATACAAATGACAAAGGGGGATATAGTATTAGTAAAATTTCCATTTACTGATTTGTCAGGAAGCAAGTTACGACCTGCATTAGTTTTGATTTCTGGCAGGAGCGATGTTGCGGTAGCTTTTGTAACTACAAATTTTAAAGATATTGGTGAAAATGATTTAATGTTAAGACCAAACTCGATTAACGGATTAAAGAAAGATTCATTACTTAAATTGAATAAAATTGCTACGCTTGATTTGGATTTGGTTATGGGTAAGATTGGAAATTTGGATGAATCGGAATTGAGAAAAGTTGATAAAAAATTAATAGATGTGTTCAAGATTAAAGTTCTGTGAGTTTTATAGTAGATTTTTTCAGCTTAACTCATTTATTGCCACATAAGCAGCGCCGAATATGCCTGCGTCGTCGCCTAATTTTGCCTTAATTACCTTTACCCTTTCACCGGTAACACGATAAGTCCTCTTTCCTATTTCCTCAATGGTTGAAGGGGCAAAATAATCCCACGCATCGGCAACACCGCCGCCTATGATGAACAATTCAATGTTTAGTATATTAACAATATCAGCTATACCTATACCAAGAATCCTGCCCATTTTTTGAAATATCTCAAGGGAATAGGTATCACCTTTTTTAGCGGACTGATATATAGTGTTAGCGGTAATTTGGGATTTCGGGGCACTCACGATAGTGGGTCGTGGGATTTGGGATTTTTCCTTTGCCATCCTCACAATCCCTGTAGCCGAAGCATACTGCTCCAGACAACCCCTGTTTCCGCAATTACAGAGATGTCCATCTGGATATATCGTTATATGCCCCAATTCTCCTGCCATTCCGTATTCACCGCGCCATATATTTTTATTAAGGACGATTCCACCACCCACACCTGTGCCAAGTGTAAACATACAGAAGCTGTTAAAGTCTTTCCCTGCACCAATCCACCCTTCGCCAACAGCAGCAAGATTCGCATCATTATCTATATAAAAGGGGACATCGAGGTCTTTACTCATCCGTTCTCCTAAATTGAAATCTATCCAGTCAGGAAAATTAGGGGATTGTGCGACTATGCCTTTATCAAAAAATATTATCCCCGGTATCCCCATTCCAATTGCAGATAACTTAAAACCCTTTAGCTCCTGCCTTATTGTCTCTATTACCTTTAGAATATTTGCAATAACCCTTTTTCTCCCCTTTGGAACTTCTGTAGGTATCTTTACCCTGTGCAGAATCTCTCCTTCTCTCGTAACAGCAGCAGCCCTTATATTTGTGCCTCCTAAATCCAATCCTATGACATAATCTTTCATGCCCTAATTCTAACTCCTACATTATAGTAATTTCAAGATTAAAGAAGTTTAAGGTATCCGGTCTTGCGTATTGACATCAGGAATATTTTGGCATATCATCTACTTTATAACATAACTTAAAAAAACAGAGGCTCAAATGAAAGAGGCGATAAAGATTCCTTTTTATAAGATGAGCGGGAGCGGAAATGATTTTATATTGATTGACAACCGCAAGGGACTGGTTACCGGGGATGTCAGCCAGTTAGCTGCGAGGGTTTGCAGGAGAAAATTCTCCGTAGGCGCCGATGGTCTGATTTTAATAGAGTTTTCGGATAAGGCTGATTTTAAATGGAGGTTTCATAATTCAGACGGCAGCGAGGCAGAGATGTGCGGCAACGGCGGGAGATGCGCTGCGAGGTTTGCCTATATTCACAGGATAGCAAAGGAGAATCTTTCTTTTGAGACAAAGGCAGGCATTATAAAGGCAGAAGTAAAAGGGAGAAAGGTTAAGCTGGCGATGCTTGAGCCAAAGGATTTGAAGAGAAATCTTGAGATACCTGTTGATGAGAGGATAAGGGTTCTATCCTTTATAAATACAGGCGTTCCCCATGCGGTTAAGATTGTTCCGAATGTAGAGAATATTGATGTTGTTGGAATAGGCAGGAAGATTAGATACCATCCTGAATTTCAGCCTGCAGGGACAAATGTGGATTTTGTTCAGATAGCAGATGAGCATAATATTTTGATGAGAACTTATGAGAGAGGGGTGGAGGGCGAGACGCTTGCATGCGGGACAGGCGCTGTAGCCAGCGCATTGATAGCATCACTTGGAGGACAGGTAAAAGCCCCTGTGGCGGTTAAGACAAGGGGCGGTGAAATCTTAAATATATATTTTAAGATTGACCACACAGGTTTTAAGGATGTATATTTAGAGGGTGATACAGCGGTTGTGTATAATGGGGAGATATGGGAAGAGGGATATTAAAAGGAAATGCAAAGTGCAAAATGCAAAGTGCAAAATTTTTCATTTTACAATTTGCAATTTTCATTTTGCATTTAGCGGAGCGTAAATTATGTTCAAAGGTTCTTTTGTAGCAATAGTTACTCCCTTTAAAAACGGGAAGATAGATGAGAAGGCTTATGCCGACCTTATTGAATTTCAGATAGGGGAGGGGACTCAGGGGATTGTGCCGTGCGGGACAACAGGAGAATCAGCTACGCTGTCGCATAAGGAGCATGAGCGGGTTGTTGAGCTTACGGTAGAGATTGCGAATAAAAGGGTTCCTGTGGTTGCAGGCACAGGCTCGAATTCTACGACAGAGGCTATTATGCTGACAAAACACGCAAAGTCTGCCAGCGCTGATGCTGCCCTTTTAATAACTCCATACTATAATAAGCCGACACAGGAAGGGCTTTATCAGCACTTTAAGGCGATTGCCGAGTCTGTGGATATACCCCAATTCCTTTATAATGTCCCGGGCAGGACAGGGGTGAATATGCTGCCTGAAACTGTTGCGAGGCTTTCAAAGGTAAAAAATATTGTTGGTATAAAGGAGGCAACAGGTGATATGAAGCAGGTAAGTGATGTGATAGCCCTCTGCGGCGATAATTTTGCTGTCTTCTCAGGCGATGATTTCACCACATTTCCTTTACTGGCAATAGGCGGTAAAGGTGTTATATCTGTTACTGCCAATGTTGTCCCTGGAGATGTGGCTGCTCTATGTAATGAGTTTTTCGTAGGGAATATGAGAAAGGCAAAGGAGTTCCATTATAAGCTGCGACATTTGAATGAGGCGATGTTTTACGAGACCAATCCCATCCCTGTTAAGACGGCTCTCTCGCTAATGGGGAAGGTCTCCGGTGAGATGAGGCTGCCGTTGTGTTCTATGTCTGAAAAGAATCTGGAGAGGTTGAAAGGGGTAATGAAGGGATACGGGTTAATATAAAGGACACCAGTGCACCAGAGCACCAGGACACCAGTTGTTGCTTATATCTGGTGCTCTGGTGACATGATTCTATGGTTAGAGCAATAGCTACCGGGGTTGCCGGAAGGATGGGCAGCAGGATAATAAATATTATAAATGAGACAGAGGGGATAAAGCTTGTTGGAGCTACCGAGCAAAGAGGGTCGAAGTTTATAGGAAAGGACTCAGGCGAGACAGCAGGCATAGGAAGAAATGGTATCTTTATCTCCGATGATATTGCAGGGGCGATAAAGGACTGCGATGTAATCATTGATTTCACTTCTCCTCCCTCGACGATGGAGCATCTCTATGCAGCAGCAGAGGAGAAAAAGGCTATTGTTATTGGAACTACAGGGTTCTCCAAAGAGCAGCTCGATAAAATAAAAGATATTTCAAAAGAGGTAAGGTGTGTCCTTTCGCCGAATATGAGTGTGGGGGTAAATGTGATGTTTAAGTTGATTAAAGATGTAGCAGCGATAATTGGAGAGGAATACGACATAGAGATAATCGAGGCGCACCACAGGATGAAGAAGGATGCACCCAGCGGAACAGCCGCGAAAATGGCGGAGATAGCCGCCGCTTCTCTCAAGAGAGATCTGTCAAAGGTCGGTGTTTATGAGAGGAAAGGAAATATCGGCGAGAGAAAGAGGGAGGAGATAGGCATCCAGACAATAAGGGCAGGAGATATCGTAGGGGAGCATACAATTATTTTCGGCGGACTTGGCGAGAGGCTTGAGATTACTCACAAGGCGCAGAGCAGGGATAATTTTGCCAGAGGGGCTGTAAAGGCTGCGATGTGGATTGTTAATAAACCGCATGGAATTTATGATATGCAGGATATTCTGGGGTTTTAGATAATGGGAAATATGATTTTTAAAGAAGGCTCGGATATATTTGTGAGGGTAGGGGATATCAGCTTTAAGGGAAAAATATACTCTAAAAACGAACAGGCTAAAAGGATTGATATAGAAGTGCCTCTCCAATGGCTGTATAGTTTTACCGCAGTAGATAAAGGAAAAGAATGTTCTATTATGTATAAATCGGATACAGGGAAGAAATATGTAACAGGAGTAAGCAATGTTATCGAGAAGATGTTAAATTCTTCTCCGCCTTTATTGGGATTGCATATTCCCGAAAAGATTGAGGAGCGAAAGGAGCTTCGCAAATACAAAAGGATAGGGGTATCTATATTTACCGGCATCACCCATAGAGAGGAATTGGTAGACGGACATTTGGTCGAGAAACAGTTAAACGGCACTGTTGTTGATATTAGTCTTGGGGGCTGTCTGGTATTAACAGATAATCACTTTGAGAACGGAGAGTTTCTGGTTCTTAACTTTGGCATTAGAGAGAATGAGGATTTAAAGATAAGATGTCAGGTGAGAAACAGCAGACCCTTTTACGAGAGCAGGCTATCTCTATATGGCGTCGAATTTGTAAATTTAGAGGAAGATGTAAAAAGTAAACTTGAGAGCTTTATTGCATCCCTTGCATAATTTTATCCGAAAACAACCCATTTTATAACCACTGAAAACACTGAAATCACAGAAAAAAAGATAAACTATTAAAGGGAAAAGGGGAGAATCTTTTTCTTTTGTTTTTTCAGTGTCTTCAGTGGTTAAATTAGTTTTTTTATCTCTCGACAAGTTTGTCCCTCTCCATATTCCACTTCACCCAATCTAATTTCATATCTTCTTCCAATGAGAACTTTTCCTTTTTCCTTGTGCCGTCTGGAGCTATTGTAAACTGCTGGAGGGCGCCGATAATCTCTATCCATTCATCGAGCGTTACCTGCTTTGGTCCCTCTACTCTCGATGGTCCCGGAACAGGCTGAGGACCGCCGACGGCTAAAGGTTTTGGAATCTCATAGGGCGGGTTTGCAACCTCTATCTTACCTTCGTAGACCCTTGTCAGATATGAATTATCCTTTTCCATATCAACCCTGTAAATAGTTCCCCTGACGCCTGCTACCGCTACTTTTGTCTCGACTTTAAACTCGGAATCCTTCTTTGCAAATTTGGATACATTTCCGTAGAATTTACCAAAGAGTAATTTTACATTCGTTGCCCCTCCTTTTTCTCCTTTCTGAGATTTCAGCTGGGTGATTATAAAGGAGCTGCTTTCTGCAAACCGCATCATGCTTTTGTCAGAAAGGGTAAGCTCCAGTCTTGCCTTTTCAAGAGTCTTTACCTCATCCCCTTCTTTCAGTATTTCATCCTTTTTCAGCGGACTCCACTTTGTCTCGTCCTTCTTTTTATATTCTGCCTTGCCTTCAAGAGAGGAAACGACGGCAGTATCCGTTTTTACCTCTATCTTTGCGTAGGCATAAGTATAAAAAGAGAGGCAAGAAGCAAGAAGCAAGAGGCAAGAAAATAAAGTTACCTTAAATTGAAAATTGAAAATTGAAAATTGAAAATTTGTTTTCATAATGGTTTCACCCTCATATCAATTTTATTGGCAGAGAGTCCTACTATCTCTACCTTAAAGGTTTCGAAGCTCTTCATGGCAAGCTCCTCTGCCATTGCCTGAGCGGTCGTTCTTGTCTCCACATCAATAACCGCTACTCCGGCAGTAAAACTCCGCTGATTCAGCTTTTGAACGCCGCGAACCTGCGTCTGAATTACTGTCTTAAATTTGTTGAGAGAAACAAAATCTACCCCTGTTATAATCAATTGAACGGTTGTCTGCCCTCCTACCTCTCCGCTCCATTTGGCTATAATCTGGTCAATGAGCTGTGAGGAAATTTTTTCGCTTGCCTTTTTTATTGCTATAGCCCCCCCCGATGTTTCGTCTAAATGTGCAGTCGCACCTTTTTCGCTGGCAGTGGCAAGTATCTCGCCTGTATCCGTCCTTACAGCCCTTGCAGTTAAAGATGCCTGTATGGATTTCATTTCTGTCCCTGCAATGCCCTTAGCCGCAGTCTTTGCAACAGCGCTCCCTATTATAACGACTTCTGCGCCGTATTCAAGCCCTATTGCTGCTGCTGCGCTGTCATCGCCTCCAATCGCCTGTAATGCCATGCTCCTCTTCATGCCCTTTTTAATGGTTGCCTGATCTACAAAATTGAATCCCTTTTCCGTGAATTTTTGAATTATAGCCGTCTCGGACTCTGACAGGGTTGCAGAGTATCCGGATTCGGCGCCTCCTATCTTTTCATCTATGATTACCATCATTCGGGGCTTGTTCTTTCTCTCAAGTAAAAGTCCGATGGCTCCGAGGTCGTTTTTAATATCTCCGATTGAGACATCTGCCTGAATGCTGACCCTTAAGATTTCCTGAGCCATATCTGGTCTTTCCGAAAGGATTGTATATTTTTTTATATACCCCTGACTCTTTGTATATATCTCGTCGCTTATGAGCTGATATTTGTCAACCAGCGTCTGCGCCTGCACAAGCGTCCCAACCGCCTGCTCTACAGCCTTCCTCAGGGCATCATTGACTGCATTGTCCTTTGCAATAGCAAGGTCTCCTTTAATAATTGCGCCTATGCCTTCAACGGTAATAGCGGTTACTTGCCCCGTTCCGTGAAACGGGGTCTGCTGGGAATAGGAAGGCGAAATAAACAAGATGCAAGATGCAAGATGCAAGATGCAGGAATATAGGAAAATTTTTAACTTGTAACTTGTAACTTGCAACTTATAACTATTTTTCATAATCATTGTGGACTCTCGGGTGTCTCAATAACCTCAGGTCCCTCCTTTATTTTAGGTTTTTTTTCTTCAGAGACAGCAGGTGCAGAAGGAGTAACGGTCTTTTGCATCGGCTCAGGCTCGGATGAAACGGCTTTCGGTTCGACAAGCTCACGATGTATCGGTAAGGTCTCTGCCGGCAGTGCTGCAGGTTTTATCTCTACAGATACCGCCGGGGGTTTGGCAATAACTTTTTCCTCTACAGGTTGAGGAGGCGGTGTAACCGGAATCTTTATTTCAGGCATCGGTTTTTGAACAGCCTCTCTCGTTTTTAATTCTATTTCCGGTATCTCCGTTCTCTGCCCGCTTTTTATAATTATTGCAGGAGGTAAATTTACAACATCATATTTATCGGTGAGAACCTTCATCTGATATGTTCCTGATAGGACGCCGGAAAAGGAAAATCTTCCGCTCTGCTTATCTACCTTTGAGCTGGTATACAGCTTGCCGCCGATTTCCAGAACAATGTTTATGTCCGTATCATGAGGTTTGACTGCACCCCATATCGAGCCGAGCTGCAGATGATAATTGGTAACGATCTTGTTCGACATATCTTTTACCGCCTCTCGAACCTTGGGCAGCCCTTCTGCAGATACATTCTGTGCTGTGATTACCCTCCCTGTCGCAACATCCACCAGTCTCGAATCTATTTCTACAAGCTCTCCCAGCAGGGTTACGCTTCCCATTATAAAGACATCTATGCCCATTATCTCTCCGAGTTTTTGTGCCGATTCAAGGGCGCCTGTCTGGCTTAAGGACTGCTCCTCTATAATCTTTTTGAGCTGTTCCCTTTCAACCACATCAAAATATGTTAAATTTACCAGAGAGGTGGTTAAAAATTCTGCAATAGCATCCCCGAACCCGCCTGCCTTTGCCTTTTCACTTGCCTCTTTGAATGTAAATACCGCAACCCTTGCCTTCTTTGTTACACCGGCAATTTCGGCAGCAACAGATTGAAGCTCACTCATAGGGCTTGACAGCGGCGGTTTTTCAGCATCTACAGCCTTAATCCCGTATGAATAGGTAAGCCCCTCTTTTATGTCCTTATCACTGTATGTATTTTCCTTTGTTGATGCTGTCTCAACAAGTTGATTGGTTTTTGAATCTTTCTTGTAAATCACATAGTGGTCCATATCTGGCTCTGGGTTTTTGTCCCATGACAATGTTATTTTGCCTTCACCATAGGACAGCTTTAATCCTTTCGGCGTGGATGGAGGGTTAAGGTAAAAAACACCCTTCTCCTCCTTTTTAGCAACAGGCTTTGTAAATTTGAAAATCTGTATATTTTTTAACTGGGCATCCATTACATAGATTTTATCAAAACTGTCAATATAGATACCCTTTGGCTCCATGAACTGTCCCCTTCCTGTTCCCTTGCTTCCTATGGCAGTTAAAAATTTTCCACCCGGGGTAAATTTTTGTATTCGATAATTTTTTGGGTCTGCTACCAATATATTTCCGCTGCTATCCATATCCACCTTTGTAGGATTTTGAAATTGACCGAACTCCTTTCCCTCCTGACCGAATTTATTTATGAAGTTTCCCTCCATGTCAAATATTATAACGCTGTTCTTTTCCGAATCAATGACAAAGATAAATTTATCCTGATATATTGATATACCTGTAGGCGAATAAAATTCATTATCTTTATCGCCGTATTTCCCGAAGGTTTTTGTGAATATGCCGTCTTTGCTGAATATCTGGATTCTGTAATTCCCTGTGTCTGCTACATAAATTCTCCCGAGGCTGTCTATGGTCAGTCCTTCCGGATTTCTAAAAAATCCAGGCTCTTTGCCCTTTGATCCGAAAGAAAACAGGAGATTTCCCATACGGTCGAGTACAAGGATACGGCTGTTTCCTGTATCGGCAACAACTATATTTCCATCGGGAGATACCTTTACATCTCCCGGATATGAAATCTTCTGCTTTTCATCCACTTTTAATTTAACGAAATTGTCCTGAAGGAAATAGTAAAACTTAAGGTCATTTCCCTTTTTATCGCTTATGATTACCCTCTCCTTTTCCACAAAGATGGACGACGGCTCTCTCAGGAGATCTTTTTCCTTTGGCGTTATTGCCCCCAGATATTCCAGTATTTCCTGAGAATAGGCAGGAGTAGAGAGAAGCAGGAAAAATCCTGCATATAGTATTATCTTTTTACACAATTTCATAAAAAGACAGCAAAAAGAAACCACAGATTTTTAACCCCCCTGTATCCCCCCTTAAATTAAGGGGGGAATTAAAGGGGGGTTATCTGCTGTAATCTGCGGATATATTTTCCTCATCTATGGCTAAAAAGATTTTAGAAAAATTTTAATTCGTCTTTCAGCTTCCTTATAATCAGCAGTGCATCGGCACCTGAAACAGGATTTTTCGGCTTAAATTCTCCTGTGGTTAAGTCTTCTGCCTGCATTATGCCTCTTGCATTGCAGACCTCGATGGCATTAAAGAACCACTGGTCAGCCCTCACATCGGGAAAATGAGGCTGGCTGCCGATAAATTTAGTTGCGAGAGATTCATCGCCGGAAACCTTTATGAGAATATCCTCTACCATCACGGCATACTCAACCTTTGTTATCGGCTGGTTTGGGTGGAAGGTATGGTCTGGATAGCTCTCCAGTCCCCTGATCCCAAGTCCAATTGCCGTCTCCATATCGGTTCTCAAGACATGATTTTCGATATCTGTGGCAGCGGCAGCCTTCGACAATTTATCAGCCTCGAATTTCTGCGGGCTGGTCGGCGATTTAAAGCTGGTGTCAAAGGTCTTAACCCCTCTCTTTTTAAAGAGCTTCTCAATATCCAGCTCCTGAACAAATAATGCAGAAAGGTCTGCCCTCGTTATCTTGTCAGCCAATGCAATCATGACGCCTATCTTTGTCCCGGGTGCAGCCCTCTGAATCTTCTGAACTATCTCCCACTCCTTATTTGCATCGGCGACAAGGTCTTTATTTATCTCAAGAACCTTCTTGAACATATCTCCTGCCTTGCCCACACCCTCCATGGTCTCGCTACGCTTGTATGCAATGCCCATATAGTAATAGGGGTCAGGCGCAGCGGCATTTTCTCCTATTGCCTTCTTAAACTCCCTTTCGCAATTAGAAAGCCAGTCCTTACCTCTTTCCATGGAATGGAGCCTTACCATCCCTGTGTGTGCCTCTACCTTATGTTCCTTTGTCTTTGCCAAATCGAGAGCCTTCTCCATGTTTTCGAATGCTTTTTTAAAGTCCTTTTTATAGCCGTAGACCAGTCCTGTTCCTGCATGGGCAGGCGGATATTTCGGGTCTAATTCAATCGCCAATTGAAACTCCCTCAATGCGCCGTCATAATCCTCTTTCTGAAGGAGCTTATTCCCGCTGAACACATGATGCTCAGGGGTATCGAGGACTGCTTCCGCCTTTCTCTTAGGAGCCTCGCAGGCGGTTATAAAACCAAAGAACAGGAGAAGCAGCCCGCCTGAAAATATTTGGTAAAATGTCTTTCTGTTCATAAAACCTCCCATACTTAACTAACCACTTACAACTTACAACATACCACTTAGCTGTTGTTAGTTGTCAGTTGTTAGTTGTCAGTTTTTAAAGGACAATCATTACCTTGCACTTCTCTATGAATGTCATATTCTCGGCATTTGCCCTTATCTTGCCTGCATCTGCATTGCTTATAACAATATCAGCCTTGCCCTGTCCCGAAGCCTTTACCCCCTTTACTATAATAGGGGTAGCAGTTACCCTCGGATTATTCTGAGCCGCTGCGACATCTTTGCTGTATCCTGTCATTCCCTGCTCGATAGCCCATTCCCTATTTACATAGGCGGAGCCGTATACCTCACGACCATCTTCGTCTAAGACCTTTGGAGCCATAGCAGGTTTTACGCCGAGCCCTCTTGCATCCACTATCAACCCTGAAAAGACCTGTCCTCCCTGACTAAACTGGACAGGCGGAGGCTGCGGAGGTGTCCCCGGCGGAACTATCTGGTCGAACATAAGACCGGTAAAATTGCCCTGAAGGGGAAAGGTATACCACTGCTCTATAGTGCCGTCGTTTAAGTATACCGGTTCACCCTCTTCCTTTAGACCCCGCACCATTCCCTCTACCTTTGTCCTTATCACATCGCTTTCAAGTATAAAATTTCTTACAGTGGTCTCGGAGGTAACCTGAACCTCCTTTATTAATTCAAGCGCCTTTCTATAGGCATCAGCCTTTGTCACCCTTAACTGCTGCACCCTGCTCATTCCGGGTGTTTGAGCGCCCGGCTGGGGAGGCGCCATGCCTTTTACCTTTAAAATCTGCTTACTGTAGTCAATCCCCCCTGTTCCTGCCGGCGATGGGATGAACACGCTGTCTCCATTTGTGGAGAATGAATCTCCGGCAAAGACAAAGGCGGCTATCAATGACAGCCCCAAAACCAAAATACTTTTTCTCATAAAACCTCCCTCTAAATAGTGTAAGTGCAAGTGTAAGTGTAAGTGTTAAATACCAAGTTTTCACTTTCACTTTCACTTTCACTTGACACTTATTTTACTTCATTGCCCTGACTATATCTCCCGGCTGGAATCCCATACCGGACGAAACGCTTGCCTCTGAAACCCTGTCGCTCTGATGACCGGTTACCATTATCTCCCCAATATTTTTTTCTCTCTTGCCTATAACCCTTCCTGTCTCAGGGTCAACCAAATCCGCTCCTGCCCTGTATACACCCATTTTAGAGCCGGCTGCCAGTTTTGATTTTGTCCCGCCCCTGAAGATTACAGTGCTTCCTTCCATTAACAATATCCTGCCCTGGAAAGGTCTCTTATTCAATTCATTAACCATCTCCTCGAGAGCCTTTGAAAGTGCGTCCCTCAATGCACCGTCTCTTAAACCCGTATCTGCAGTGGATGCAGAGCCGAATCCAAGGACTCCTCCTGTCTTTTTCTTGTATTCACCGGCGCCTGATTTTGCAACGAGTGATTTTCCCGATGCCACATCCACCAGAGCATAATCCACCTGAACCCTTGCTACCTGTGTCTTTGATGCGACGATCAGCATATCCGAACCTTCCTCGACCTCGGAGTAAGCAGTAATAGCGCCAGAGACCCTGTAATCGAGGGATTCAAATCCTTCTGCGGCGCTCTTTTTGCCGGTTTTTACCGCCCCTGTCTGCTGCAGCTCGATAAGCTTATCCTGCTCCTTCATTTCTTCTTCTGTCAGGGAGATAGGCTCAAGCCCTGCTGATTTTATCAAGGTTCTTAAAATATCGGTTGCCGATTCTCCGATACCGAGCACCTTCGATGGGGTCTTGTTTTTAAAGGTAATGATACCTACGGTATACTCCGGTCCTGAATATTTAGCCCCTGCCTCCTCAAGCTTCTGGGTCTGCTGTGTAACAGATACATCCTTTTTTACCGCCCCTGTAGTTGTCGCCTCGCAGCCGATAAAACCATACAGGGCAAATAATGAAATCATAATATATGAATATACTTTTTTTGAAAAAACTTTCATTTTAAACCCTCCTTAATTTTAGAAATTAGAAATTAGAAATTAGAAATTTTATTATCACCTCCTTTAAAATATATTAAGTAAAAACTTGTTATCTGCCAGGTCCTACCGGAATAGTTACTATTACCCTGTTTATCATCTCCTTCGTTTCTCTTGCCAGAGGCGTTTTAAGAGCCTTCTCAACAAGCTTTTGTGCCAATGCGCCGACAAATGCCTCCCCGATACCTTCTTTAGATTCGCTTTCTATGGTAACCCAGGGAATCTCCTCTTTCTGCACAGCCTCTTTTATCCCGCTTGCCAGAGAGAGGACACTGCCGATCCCGCCTGCCGAAGTCTCGCTCTTTATACCTATTCCGTTTTGCCAGACGGTCTCGCCGGTTTTGGTATTGACCATTTTGAATTTTGCCCTGACCCTCCTTACATTGTAAACACCGGTCATCTGTGTATCAAAATTCATCAGTGTTCCGTATATAACTCCATCCACACCAAGAAGCTCTCCCAATTTCTGAGGTGTAGTCATATCAAGCTGAGCCCCAAGCGTAACGCCCATCTGGTCTTTCAATAACTGGTCAATATCCTTTACGGGCTTGTTTGAATAGAAATTCAGAGGCATCTGTTTATCTAATTCTGTCCTTACATATTGCGGTGCTTCTACATCATTGGTCTGGTTTAACATTGGAAGGACTGCTACGGTTCTGATAGGATTATTGGGGTTTGCCTGTTTGACAGGCATTACGGCACAGGCACTTAAGGAAACACCGATAATTAATGCTATGAATAGCAAAATATAACGACGAATATTGTTTTTCATATTTATTCCCTCCTTTAAATAAAAATTGGAAATTGGAAATTAGAAATTAGAAATTTAAAATTTCAATTATCCCTCCTTTCCAATGTCGGATTTTTTATAAACCTTTACTCCCATATTACACTGAAATCAAAGTCAACCTTACATTTGTCTATATCAAAGGTTATGACATCGGTTTGTGCATCTTTAAGTTTTTTATAGCTATTATTCTCAAGCTGAAACACCTCGGCTGCTTTTGCGTAAGTATCTACAATAATATAATATTTTACCCCCTGAGATTCATAGATTTTGTATTTAATATTTCTATCTTTAAAAGCCGTTGAAGGAGAAGCTATTTCAAATATTATTTTAGGCGGATTAGTTAAATATTTTTCTTCTATTACATCTTCGCAGACTACCGATACATCGGGTTGAACTACTGTTTCTTCATCAATTTTCCAATCAACTGGGTTTAATACCTTGCATTTTCCACAATCTTTAAGAAGCCGGCTAAGATGGACAACAATATTCACACAGACTTTCTGATGCCTGATAATCGGTGATGGGGTCATTGCATAGGGAACTCCATCAATTAATTCCCATCTACCCTCCCATGCCGCATAATCGTTATAAGTATACCTGGGGATATACTCTGTTTTTACAGCTTTCATACTAATCCCTTTTCCTTTTTAAGATACCTTTTCATCTCTGCGAGGAATAATTCTGCCTCCTTTATATCTTTTTCTGCATCTTCTCTGTCAAAAGAGGTGAATATATCGTAATCTCCATTTTCCCTCTCGTCCTTAAGTTTATCCAATGCCTTTGCGTAAGCCTTATCTATCTTACCTGTCTTAATCAACCTAAGACCGAACATGGTCTTTAATCCGCTGTGGCTTTCTATAGTTATACCTTCTGCCAATAAAACGGCGCTTGCTGCATGAAACATGGCATAATATGCCCTCGAAATGGCATCATCGAGATACCCCTTCTCAAGTAAATCCCTTGAAGCGTGTAATTTCTCTTCTGCCTTTGATAATTGTGCCGATATGGTGTCCTTGACGGACTTATCCATATAATATTTTACCTGTTCTTTTTATCTCGTTAAAAAATGGAGTCGGAATTGCCATGAATCTCTCATAATCGTCTTTCTTATATATCTTCAGAGAGATATCAACCTCGTATTTGAGAAAAAACTCAACCACTTCGTCATAGATTCTATCAATCATGTTTAAATCTCTTTTTTCAAGCACAATTAGAAAATCAAAATCGGAATCCGGTCTTGCCGTCCCTTTTGCCCTTGAGCCAAATAAAATAACCTTTTTTAAAGCATTAATGCAATGAGATTTTAAAAAAGTTACAAAATTACTGGTTACAACCGATTCATCAATCATTTTTTCTCAACAAAGGTGCTGGAGACATCAACCTTCCAGTCACCAACTGTAACAATCCTCCTTGTACTTATCATTGAAGTATCTGTAATTACATCCCTCCACCAGCCTCCCCTACGGATCTGGGCTTTATCTGCCGGAAAGTAATAAACCCCATCTTTTTGATTCCCATCAAAGAAGTAAACAAGGGACCCCAATGTGAGTTCTGAGGGTGAGGCAGGTCTAATCTGCTTAAAGAATCTTCCCCACTCTTTTTTTCCCCAGGCATAGTGCAAAAACTCTCCCTCAGGATTTGTTGCTGTAGGAGATGTAAGCATTTTCCCTACCCATCCGCTCTTATCATCCTCACCACCAAATACAAGGTATTCGTCTACTTCAAGAGGGGATGAGGCTTGAGGTATAACTGGCGATGGTGGCGGAGTCTGAGCTGCCGCAGGCGGAGGAGGTGGTGTTGGTGCAGCCATTACCCTTGCCGGCTGAGCTGCACCGCCAAGACTTACCTCTACGGTATTGGCGCTGCCCCCAATCACCTTTACCTGAATACCTCCGAAATTCTTTCTCGCAATCTCATCTGCCAATTGCTGGGCATTGCCTTTTATATCTACATCGAGGACAGCCGTTCCAGCCTCGAGACTCCTCTGATAAATAGCCTGAACACCCCTTATCTGTCCCTGAACAATATCCTTGAATTTTACGAAATCGGAATATTCTCCTATACCTCTTACTGTCAATTGAACTAACCCGCCGCCTGAGACCTCACTGCTCCATTTTGCCACAATCTGGTCTACTATCTTTCCTGCCGCTTCTTTCGCCGCCCTTTCCAATGCCTCTGTCCCGCCGGTTACTTCGGATATATGCCTGCTTACACCATGTCCTCTTGCCGACCCGAGGACTGCGCCATTATCAACCCTCAATGCGCTGGCTGTAATATCTGCCACATACGATCCTACATTGCTTCCTGCTGCCCTTGGTCCTGCCTTTGCCAGAGCCTTACCTTTAACTATAACTTCTGCGCCAAGCTGTCTTCCAATACTGACTGCACCTGCATCTGTCAAATCGGCTATACGATAGGCATTGGATACTTCTATCTTGCCTGTGGCTACGGATGAATCCACTACATTGAATCCCTTGTTAAGAAATTCCTCTTTTAATGCAGTTTCC
>JACQEW010000217.1 GCA_016200365.1 Nitrospinota bacterium | reverse complement strand
GGGAAACTACTTCTTATTTCAAACCAGCTTTTTGTTCCATTTGAAGGAGGCAAGACATGAGATACTATCTCTCGAAAGGGAAAAACATATCGACTTGAGACATGGGTTTATACTCCTTGATAAGACAAAGAACGGGGAGCGGAGAGAGATACCTATTAATCAGACCTTGAGGGATACCCTGCAAAGAATACCCCGAAGGTTAGACAGTCCTTATGTTTTTACAGATGATAATGGTAAGAGGTTTCGGGATGTGAGAAAAAGTTTTGCATCCGCTTTAAGAAGGGCAGGCATAAAGGATTTTCATTTTCACGACCTAAGACATACCTTTGCAAGTCATCTTGTCATGGCAGGTGTTGACCTTACCACAGTATCGCGGCTGTTAGGACATAAGGATATTAAAATGACATTAAGATATGCTCATTTAGCACCTGCCCATATGCATGAGGCTGTCCAGAAAATAGGGAATATTTTTGGTGACAAAACCCCTGTTTTTGAGGGTAAAAACACCTCAAATTATCCCATTTTTAGAACAGTAGAGGTTGAGAGATTGTCAGCAGTTGCAAAAACTGCTTAATTTTCAGTAGTTTGGGGCAGTAGCTCAGTTGGGAGAGCGCTTCGTTCGCAACGAAGAGGTCGGCGGTTCGATCCCGCTCTGCTCCACTATGGGCGGTTAACTCAGCGGTAGAGTGCTATCCTCACACGGTAGAAGTCGCAGGTTCGAATCCTGTACCGCCCACCATAGATTTCATATTTCTCCATGCCGCATATCATAAATTTCCCCAATCAGAACAAAAAAACTAATTGGAACCACAGATGGACACAGATTATGGAACAAGATGCAAGAGACAAGATGTAAGAGGCAAGAAAGAATCTTGCTTCTTGCTTCTGATTTCTAATTTCTTCTATCTGTGTTCATCTGTGGCAAATTTTTATAATTTCTTTAACATTAAAACTATGTCTTTACGCAATAAAACAGACAGCGATGCTTACGCTGTTTTGAAAATCAGGGAATTTGTATTATTTATTGCAGCCCGATTTTTTGTGACACTTGGAATTCAGATGCAGTCTGTAATTGTCGGGTGGCAGGTATATGAAATTACAAAAGACCCTCTATCGCTCGGATTAATCGGGCTGGCGGAGATTATTCCCTTCTTCGGCATTGCCCTGTTCGGCGGTCATATAGCCGATGTATTCGACAGGAGGAGGATTATACTGTTTTCAGTTTCCATGTATCTGGGCGGGGCGTTCATGCTGTTTTTATTAGCGACATATCTGTCCGACTTTATAATACTATTCGGCACACTGCCTATTTACAGCGTTATCTTCCTTACAGGAATATCCCGTGCCTTTCTTTATCCTGCCATAATGGGCTTAACGGCTCAGATTGTTCCGCGCGGGCTTTATGCAAATTCATCTACGCGGTCCAGCCATAGGAGGAATGGGATATGGTTATTTTGGAGGCGGCGCAGCTTATGCCGCAGTAGTGGTCTTTATTTTATTCGGATTGGCTCTGTATACACAAATAAAAAGCAGACCTATAACAGAAAGACAATATAAAGAGACGCTTAAAGAAAGCCTTAAAACCGGATTGCAGTTCGTGTTCAATAATCAAGTCCTCTGGGGAGCTATGGCTCTCGATATGTTTGCCGTCCTTTTCGGAGGCGTTGTGGCTCTCCTGCCGATTTTCGCCGCCGAGATATTATTTGTAGGTCCACAGGGGTTAGGGCTGTTAAGGGCGGCTCCATTTATAGGTGCGGTAATGATGTCATTGGTGCAGGCTCATTTTCCGCCATTGAAAAATGCCGGACAGAACCCCTGACTGATTCTATCAGGGGCAGTATAGCAGGGTTTGGAATGTGTATTATTCTATTTGCATTCTCGAGAAGCTTTTATCTTTCTATGGGACTGCTGATACTCAGCGGAATGTTTGACAATGTGAGTGTTGTTATAAGGAATACAATCGTTCAATTATTTACACCCGACGAGATGAGAGGGAGGGTAGCAGCCATCAACAGTGTATTTATCGGCTCGTCAAACGAGCTGGGTTCTTTTGAATCCGGCTTAGCGGCACGGATAATGGGGCTTATCCCCTCTGTAGTATTCGGCGGCGGCATGACACTCCTCATCGCTGCATTTACGGCAAAAAAAGCCCCTGCCCTATGCAAGCTGAATCTAATGGATAAGATTTAAACAAGGTGTTTTATGAATAGTGTGGCAAGCCCGAGGAATGAAATGAAGCCGATGCAGTCTGTTAGAGTTGTAAGAAAGATTGATGAGGCAACGGCAGGGTCTATCTTAAGCCATTTTAAAACCAACGGAATAATTATTCCAAAGAAGTTTGCAATGAATAGATTTATAATCATGGCAAGTCCTATGACTATCCCTAACATATAGTTACCCTTCCAGTAATATGCGACTAACGCCATGATGGCGCCTGTTGCGATACCATTAAGCAATCCCGCTATTGTACTGTTTAAAAGTGCCTTTTTTGCATTGCCGAAATCAAGCTCGCCAAGTGCAATACCTCTTACAGTTACTGCCAGAGCCTGGGTCCCTGCGTTGCCTCCCATGCCAGCTACAATAGGCATGAACATTGCCAATATCACCATAGCCTGAAGCGTATCCTGAAATAACCCTACAACAGATGCCGCAAGAATTGCAGTGGCAAGATTTATTACAAGCCACGGCAGTCGTATTCTGACAGATCTTAATGGGGGGTCCATGATTTTTTCATCCTGATATATACCTGCCATATGAAGCATATCTTCCGACGCCTCTTCTATCAGAACATCCACAATATCATCTATCAGTATCCTCCCTGCCAATCTTCCGTTATCATCTACTACGGGCAGAGACACAAAATCATATTTTTTAAATATCTTTGCCACCTCTTCCTGGTCCTCATGGACATTGACAGAGATGACATTCCTCTCCATAACCTTTGAAATAGCCGTCTCGGGTTTTATAACCAGCAATCTCCTTACAGGTATAACGCCGACCAGTTTTCTATCTTTATCTATAATGAAGGTATTATGTATATTGCCAACTTCCTGTGATAACGCTATATACTGGATTATCGCATCCTCTACAAGCATCTCTTCCCGGACAGAGAGCAATTCTGTCTGCATAATACCGCCTGCTGTGTCTTCGGGATATTTCAGGAGTTTTTGAACTTCTGCCGAATCCTTCCAGTGGAGCTTTTCAAGAATATCTTTGGCGTCATCCTTCGGCAGGTCTGCTATAAGGTCTGCTGCCTCATCGGAAGCCATTTCCTCTACAATATCCGTAAGTCTTTCTTTATTAATATCTTCGAGGATCTGCTCCCTCGATTGGTCGTCAACCTCTAATATGACATTGGAGGCGGTCTCGGTTTGGAGCAGATTAAAGACCTCTTTCTTTTTTTCTTTATCGAGGGTTTCTAAAATGTCTGCAATATCGGCAGGGTGAAGCTCTGAGAGGTGTTTTTTGATATACTGCCTTCCGCCTTCTTCATCAATCAAATCGCTTATCTTTTTTACATCCTGATTGATTCCATCCATATGTTAAGGTTAGGAACACCAGAGCACCAGGGCACCAAGACACCAGTAAAAAAACTGGTGATCTATTTACCTTTACAGGGGTTCTACAAGAAAGAGGGGCTGTCCGTATTCTACAGGCTCTTTATCATTTACGAAGACATTTATCATCCTGCATTTATTTTCAGCCTTAATCTCATTTTTTATCTTCATTGCCTCGATAATGCCTATAGTTTGACCCTTTTCTATAACCCGACCTTTTTCGACAAAGGGATTGGTTTCGGGAGACAACTTTATGCTGAAGATACCGACCATTGGAGATATTATCTCCGAATAATTCTCCTTTGCCTCTTTTGAATTTCTATCATCCTTTTGTATGATAGATGGAGCAGCAGTCTCCTGATCAGCAGCAGCATTACTCGTTTTGCTCACAGGAGATTGTTTTATTTTTATCTTCCTTCCATCCTTATCCCATTCAAATTCAGTTAGACTGCTCGAGGATACAATCTTAAAAATGGAAGAAAGTTCCTTATATTTATCCTCCCTCTGACTTCTGGCTTCTGGCTTCTGGCTTCTGACTTTTGCTTTATCCCTCTTTCTGAAAAACTCCAGGGCGATTTCAGGGAAGAGGGCATAAGTTATGACATCCTCCTCCCTTTTCATCAAGCCGCTCTTTTTCAGATCTTTTGTCGCTTTGTCCATAACAGGCTCCAGCAGGTCTGCGGGTCTGCATGTTATTGGCTCATCATCGCCTATAATCATCTTGCGAATATCTTCTTTTATAGGTGCAGGAGACTTTCCATAATAACCCCGGACATAGCTTTTTACCTCATTGGGAACAATCTTATACCTCTTGCCTGTAATGACATTCATAACCGCCTGCGTCCCTACAATTTGACTTGTAGGCGTTACAAGGGGGGGCCAGCCGAGGTCCTCCCTTACCTTTGGAATTTCTACAAGAACCTCTTCAAACCTGTTCATTGCATTTTGCTGCTCTAACTGGGCTATCAAGTTTGACGCCATCCCGCCGGGTATTTGATGCTCTATAACAGAGACATCTATAAGGGTCTGTCTCTTTCTCTGGAGACATCTTTTTTCCGCTACCTTTTCAAGATATTCGGATATTGTATGAAGCGCCTCCATTTTCAGACCTGTAGCATATTCGGTATTCCGGAGTATTGCAATAAAGGTTTCTACCGGCGGCTGAGATGTATGAAGTGCAAGCGGCGCAGCGGCACAGTCTATTATATCTACCCCTGCCTCGATTGCCTTTAAATATGTAGCAACAGCCATTCCGCTACTACTGTGGCAGTGAATCTGGAGCGGGATTTTTATCTCGTTTTTTAATGCAGATACCAGCTCATAAGCTACATAGGGGGTAAGGATTCCAGCCATATCTTTTGTATTAAGGCTGTCTATCCCCATATCAACCTGTCTCTTTGCACACTCTATATACATATCTATTGTATGAACCGGGCTGCGTGTATAGCATACAGTCCCCTGGGCATGCCTTCCCTCTTTTTTTATAAATTTTATTGCCTTCTCTACATTTCTCTCATCATTGAGTGCATCGAAGACGCGGAAAATATCTATCCCGCCTTGAGCAGCCTTCGCTATAAATGCCTCTAAAAGGTCGTCGGGATAATTTTTATAGCCTACGATATTTTGTCCTCTCAGGAGCATCTGGAGGGGTGTCTTCTTTATCTTTTCCTTAATCTTATAGAGCCTTTCCCACGGGTCTTCATAGAGGAACCTCATTGCCACATCAAAAGTAGCGCCGCCCCATACTTCTACGGAATGGTATCCCACCTCGTCAATCTTATCTGCAATGGGAAGTATATCGCCGATGTGCATCCTTGTTGCCCACAGGGATTGATGAGCGTCCCGCAAGGTGGTATCGGTGATTTTTATGGGTTTTTTTAGATTTTGCATAAATAACTATTCAGCCACAGACTTAACAGAAGTGCAAGTGCAAGTGTAAGTGTAAGTGTAAGTGTAAGGAATCTATTGCTTCTCACTTTCACTTTCACTTTCACTTTATTTGTCTGTGGCAAAATTCTCATCTACCTGCTCCAGTTCACCCTCACGAATTTATTCTGCTCCGACCATTTATATTCCAGCTCTCCCGAATATGCCTTATATACAGCCTTCCCTATCTTCTGGGCTAATTTTTCGTTAGTTGTCTGGATTTCTATCCCACCTTTAATTTTATTGATAGCCATAATCCTCTCTAATGGATTATCCCTCAGGCTTCTCTCACCTTCATTCCTGACCAGATTTAAAATCTCATCCTCATGGCTTTTAAGAAAATCACCTTTTAAGGTAACGACACCACCTGGAAAATTATCTCTTATCTTTAAACAGGCAGGGCACATTACCATATTGGCACTTTTTTTCTTGATATTAGCCTTATACGATTCCTCATCAACAAACCACTTTTTCCCCCGGTATACTGCATGACACTCTTTGCAGATTGAGGTATCTGATGCTTCGTCTTTTTAGAGCCGTGATAAAACCTCTCCTTCAGTATCTCCTTATTTCCCTTTGTATCTTTGCTTTTATAGGTCTTTAAAATATCCTCCTCTATTACATCGGCATCTTTAACCTCATCATTTTTTTCATCCATAAATAAAACCTCCTTTACCCCGTTAGAAGCTATACTAACTGAAAAGCAATGAACCCCGTAAGACCTTCGGTCTCTTATTGGGTGAAATAATCAACCGTTAGATAACTTCATGAGAACTTCTAACGGGGTTTACTTTGAAAATATAAGAAAATATTGATAAGGCAGAAAAAAATACTCAGCCTCAGCCTTAAAACCTGCACTCAAAATCTCTTTCACTGTTTTTTCCTTTGGTATCCTCATATTTTGCGGAGGACCCACCGGAGTATTCACTGCATGAAAATCTACTATAACAAGTCTTCCATCTTTTTTCATAACATCTTTTAAGATTTTAATATAATTATCCCTCTTTTCAATATGATGATATGTATCACATATAAAAATCAGGTCAACAGAAGATTTTGGCAGAAGGGGGTCGTCAGGTTTTGCCAAAATATAATTCATATTATTTAGCCCCTCCTTCTGTGACCTCTTCTTTGTATATTCTATCATATCTTTTTCAATATCCACTGCATAGACCTTCCCCATATCACCAACCCTTTTTGAAAATATTACAGTAAAATAACCCGACCCTGCTCCTATATCCGCCACTGTGTCTCCATTTTTAATTGCAAGATAGTCAACAACCTTCTCAGGCATCTGCCACTCAACCCTGTCAGGGCTCTCCATTCTCTGGATGTATTCGGCGATTGACTTAAATGGAGAGTGGTTATGATGTCTCTCTTCAGCAGAAGCAGTAATGGCAAAGAAAAGAAAGACTACTTTAACAAATATTGTCAGATAATTTTTTCTTCTGATAATCATCTTACATACCCCCTTTTAATTCTTTAATCATCTCCTTTGCAAGAGAGAACTCATGGTTAATATTAAGCGACTTTTCAAGAGATAGTATTGCATTTGGAATATCGTCTGCTTCGACATAAGCCCTTGCCATGTTAAAATAAATATTTTCATCCGAAGGGTCAATTTTTAATGCCTTCTGGTATTGGCTTATCGCCTTATCGTAATCCCCTCTTTTTCTATATATGATTCCGAGGCTGTTATATATATTTATCGTATTCGGGTCTATCTTTAACGCCTCTTTAAAGGCGGACTCCGCCTCCTCCGACATATCCTTCATCATGTATATCTCCCCTGCCTTTTTGAAGGATTCTTCGGCATCATTCGGCATACCCTTTCTTAAATATACCTCCCCCATGCTCCTGTAAGCCTTTGCGAAGAGATTATTTATCTCCACCGCCTTTCGGAAAGCATAGAGCGCCTCGTCGTATTTTTTTTGAAGGGATTTTATATATCCGATATTATAATACACCTCGGCGCTTTTATAAACATTCAATGCCAGATTGAATTCGGAGATGGCATCATCGTATCTCCCCGCCTCCATATTTTCCCTGCCGCGTATGTAATGACGGTTCGCCTTTATATCTTTCGGATCGTTCTGGCTGCCTATTATTGACTCGACCTTCTCCTTAAACACCTTAAAATTAAAGGGCTTTAATATATAGCCGCTTACCCCTGCCTTTCCTGCCTCTATAACCTTCTGCAGGTCCATTTCTCCTGTAACCAATAAAAAGGGTATCCGGTCTAATTCAGGGTCAGCCATCATGACCTTGAGAAGGGCAATACCGCTCATCTGCTCCATATACCAGTCGCAGATAACAAAATCTACCTTCTGGGTTTTAAGAACCCTGTAGGCTGTTGTCCCGTCATTTGCCTCTAAAATATTTTTATAGCCCATTTCATTGAGGAGAGCCCTGATGGTTCTCCTCGCCGTCGGTATATCATCAACAACTAAAAAAACCATCTCCTCCCTTGACATCAATCACTTTTATCCTTTCTTAGAGGTATAGGAAATTATAAAATTCTGGAACACGAATTTCACGAATATACGAATGGCACGAATGTATTAGAAACAAGAAGCAAGAAACAAGAAGCAAGAAAAAATCTTATATCTTACATCTTGCTTCCTGCATCTTGCCTCTTGTTTATTTCGTGTAATTTGTCCCATTCGTGTTATTCGTGTTCAGGTTTTTGTTCAAAAACCCGGAAATTTTTTGAATAGAAAACTATCCTTTACTATAATAGTTTTTAAGGACGAGGATTGTCAAGAAAAAATACCTTTTCCCCCCTCTCTCCTTGACAAAACCGCCTTTTTCTATATAATCATTTTATAGCGTCATCACTTTTTAACAAAATTTGTTAATAACCTGTGGAAAACTCAGATTCCCCGTCCTGCTTTCGCTTGAAATATCAAGGTTTGAAACAGAATGATTAATCTTTGTGCAAGCGGGCGATATCTATATATTTCAATATGTTGCAGTATCATCCTGATTTTTCGCATGTTACATAGCGTTCCCTTAATATCGTCCGTAAAAGTTATGCACATTTGATGCCCTATTACAACATTTTTAGATACCTTTTTAGCCTATGAAAGCCAACAATCCCATACAATACAGGCAGTTAATTTTTGACTTTCAGACAACTCCAAGATATACCTTCGATAACTTTGTTGTTTGTGATGAAAATGAGATAGCTTACAAGGCATCCCTTAATGTCAGCAAGAACCCCTTTGAAGGAATCAATCCTTTATATATTTGCGGGGGAGGGGGGACAGGCAAGACCCATTTACTGCACGCATTGGGAAATTCAATAAGACAATCCTTTCCTTCCCTTAATATACTGTATGTATCATCATCGGATATACTCATGCGATACAATAATACACTCTCTTATGAAGAGATTATAAATATATCGAGAGAATATAAAAAGAGCGATATGCTGATGATAGATGATATACACCTTATAAACAGTGCAGATGCAGTTCAGGAGCAGGTGTTTCATATTTACAATGAATTGGTATCAAAGGGCAAAAGGATTGCCGTAGCAGGAAGGAAATCGCCCGACCAGATGACAGGATTAAACGATTATTTAAAATCAAGGTTTTTATCCGGGATGATTGCAGCCATCAGGTCAAATCACGATGAAATCAAAAAAAGCATATTAAAAAAGATGGCATTGGATGAAAATCTTATAATCTCGGATTCCACAGCAGACTATCTGCTGACACATTTTAATCGAGACCTAAAGGAGCTTCATGCAATTATACAAAGGATAAATAATTACTCTATCAGCAATAAAAGGAAGGTTACCCATGAATTGATAAAGGAGTATTTATCCGAAGGGGAATTTTTAAGATGAAGGATAATTTCCAAAACCCGACAGATATAGATAAAAAGATTTTGCTCTGCTGGAAGTGTGGATTTCCAAATAAGATAGGAGATACCCGCTGTATGTTCTGTCGTGTCCCACTGGAGATGGGACAAAACCTTTTTTCCCGTCTTGAGATTTTTTTAGATAGAAAAAAAGAGAAAATTAATTTGTGGAGAAAAGGGGAATTGCTAAATGCTCATAGGAGAAGTAACAACACAAAAAGGTTTATACCGCTTATAATAGGAGCGATTTTATTCTCGATAGGGTGTTATTTATTTGTAGCGGCTGTCTTTACAACCAGCTTCACCAAGTGGCTGATTGCCATATTGTTTCTCATCTATGGCATATTCTCTATGAGGTTTTTCCTTCGCGGAAAACAAAAAAAGGTCTCTGACCTTTATGACCAGAGACCTTTTTCGTAGAGGCTGTTCCCAGAACAGCCATAAAAAGCTCGTTCAGGGAACGAACTCTACATTTTTTTACTTCTTCTTATAACCCGTCTCCCAGTATTTTTCAGCGCCGTCATGCAGAGACCATTCTCCCCTTGTCTTCGCATGACGGACAGCCTTA
>JACQEW010000216.1 GCA_016200365.1 Nitrospinota bacterium | reverse complement strand
AAAGATAAGAGGGAAAAGAAATTCCTTTATGAAAAATATGGTGTAAAGGAATATATAATCATAGATGCAATAGAGCAGTATGTGGAAAGATTTGTTTTAAAGGAAGGCCGCTACGGAGGCTCTGAGGTGTTTGGTCCACAGGAGGTATTAAGGTTATTCAGTTTCCCGCTTGAGACATGCGGGGACAGGCTCGAAGGGATTGACATTCCATTGTGGGAGGTATTTGAAGTGGAGAAAGTGCAATGAACGAATATATTCCGGTACTCTTAATGCTTTTGCTTGCAGCAGGGACGTCCGCAGGGATACTTGTTGCCACGACTCTTATTGGACCTAAAAAGAAGTTTGCCGAGAAGATGGAGCCCTTTGAGTGCGGAGAGAGTCCTATAGTATCGCCAAAGCTCAGGTTCTCCGTTAAATTCTATCTCATAGCACTATTTTTTGTAATATTTGATATCGAGGCAGTATTTTTATATCCATGGGCAGTTCTTTTTAAACAGCTTGGATTATTCGGATTTTATGTATGGAAAAGGGGGGCATTGGAATGGCAATAAATGTAGCAATGAGCAATGAGCAACGAGCAATGAGTGCAGGACAGGAAGAAGGGATTGAAAAAGTTTTAGGTAACAGTGTGCTGCTTACTCAACTTGACGCAATTGTTGACTGGGGGAGGAAATATTCTTTCTTTTTATACCCCTTTGTTACGGCATGCTGCGGCATGGAATTTATGTCAGTGGCTGGACCAAGGTATGATCTCGATAGATTCGGTGCAGCGCTTCCCAGATTCTCTCCGAGACAGGCAGATTTGCTTATGGTAGTGGGAACAATAAGCCATAAGCAGGCTCCTATTTTGGTAAAGGTCTACAATCAGATGACCGAGCCTAAGTGGGTATTCTCATTTGGGGTATGCGCCACCTCCGGCGGCTTTTATGACAACTACGCTACGGTGCAGGGGATAGATACCCTTATACCTGTGGATGTGTATGTCCCTGGGTGTCCTCCGAGGCCTGAAATGGTGATAGACGGCTTATTAAAATTGCAGGAGAAGGTTGCAAAGGAAAAATGGTCGGATTGGCCAAGGGGCGAAGCATTGGTAAGTAAAAAAGGGAGATGAGAAGTTAAGTTGTTGAGTAGTTGAGTTGTTTAACCACTCAACCACTTAACTGCTCAACCACTCAACTATGGAACATATGAATGTTACTTTAAAAAAACTTAAAGATAGTTTCCCGGACTCAATCATAGATACCCATTCTTTCCGCGGGGATGATACTGCAATCGTAAAAAAGGAGCATATTGTTAAGATATGCGAGTTTTTGAGAGACGATGATGATCTTCTTTACAATTTTATGATGGATCTAACGGCAGTTGACTATCTCGGAAGGGAGCCGAGATTTGAAGTGGTATATCACTTCTATTCGCTAAAGCATAACAGAAGGGTAAGGATAAAAGCCCCTGTCCCCGAATCCAACTGCACCATTGACTCTATTGTCTCCTTATGGATTGGGGCGGATTGGTTTGAGAGAGAGGTTTATGATTTATACGGGATAGTCTTTAAAGGGCATCCGAATTTAAAGAGGATACTCTTATACGAAGGATTTGAAGGACATCCATTGAGAAAGGATTATCCTGTGAAGGAGAGACAGCCCTTGATAGGACCGAAGAATTAAAAACCGGTCACCAGAGCACCAGGACACCAGACACCAGTAAAAAAACTAATAGTCTGGTGCACTGGTGACTGGTGCGCTGGTGCTCTAAAAGTATGTCTGATTTGAAAAAAACTTTACCTACAGAATACATGGTGTTAAACATGGGTCCGTCGCACCCTGTGACCCATGGAACGGTCAAGTTTCTCGTAACCCTTGACGGAGAAACCATTGTTGATTTTGTGGTTGATATTGGGTATCTGCACAGGGGATTTGAGAAGATGTGCGAGAACAGCACATGGGAGCAGGTGTTCCCCTATACCGATAGGTTAAACTATGTACCCCCGATGATTAACAATGTAGGTTATGCACTCGCTGTTGAAAAACTTTTAGGAATAGATGTTCCCGAAAGAAACAAATATATAAGGGTTATTGCAAGCGAGCTTTCCAGGATTTCAGACCACCTTACAAATGTTGCGGCAAGCGGGCTCGAGCTCGGTGCATTTACAGCCTTCCTATATTTTGTCGAGGCAAGAGAGCTGGTGTGGGACATGCTTGAGAGCCTGTGCGGCGCAAGACTTACATCGAATTATGTAAGAATCGGCGGTTTAAAAAATGACCTCCCCGAAGACTTCAAAGACCAGACAACTGCAGTATTTAAAAGGTGCCGTGAATTGTGGAGCGATGTTGATAAGCTCCTTACAAAGAACAGGATTTTCATTGACAGGGTCAGGGATGTGGGTATAATGCCGCCCGATGAGGCTATAGCATGGGGATTTACAGGTCCATGCTTAAGGGCAAGCGGTGTCCCCTACGATGTAAGAAAGGCGAATCCATATCTTGTATATGACAGGATGGATTTTGAAATTCCGATCGGAGAGAAAGGGGACAATTTCGACAGGTATCTTGTGAGGATGGAGGAGATAATCCAGAGCATGAGGATTGTAGAGCAGGCTCTGAAAGAAATCCCTTCGGGACCAATAAATGTAGATATGCCTGAATACAGATGGCAGTCAAAGGATGACATATATAACAAGATTGAATCCCTGATATTTCATTTTAAAACCGTGACAGAAGGCATAAAGCCTCCTCCCGGCGAGGTCTATTTTGCAGTGGAAGGGACAAACGGCGAGCTGGGTTTCTATCTGGTGAGCGACGGCAGAGGGAAGCCTTACAAATGCAGAGTAAGACCGCCCTGTTTCCCGCTTACTGCTGCTATGCCGAGGATGATTAAAGGGAGTTTAATTGCAGATGTTGTCCCGACCTTTGATATGATAAATATGATAGGCGGGGAATGCGATAGGTGATAACTAACAACTAACAACTGACAACTGACAACAAAAAAGTTGTAAGTTGTTAGTTATAAGTTATAAGTTAAATTTATGCTTGCAGAATTAATCGAGACAATAGCAAAGATAATGTTCATATTCGGGGTGAATATGGGTTTCTTTACCCCCATACTGGGGTGGGTGGAGAGGAAACAGAGCGCGGTGATGCAGGACAGGGTTGGTGCAAACAGGGCGGATATATTCGGCTTTAGAGTGATAGGGCTCCTCCATATACTGGCAGATGCAATAAAGGTCTTAACAAAAGAGGATTTTGTCCCTGCAGGTGCGAACAAATTCTTCCACACCCTTGCTCCATTCATCAGCCTGACACCTGCGCTGGTGACCTTTGCAGTTATCCCATTCGGCGGGCAATATGAGATATTCGGACATAAAGTCAATCTTGTAATAGCGGATCTGGATATAGGCATACTCTTTATATTTGCCTTCGCCTCCCTTGCCACTTATGGAACTGTCCTTGCAGGATGGTCATCGAACAATAACTGGTCTTTCCTCGGCGGGATGCGGGCATCTGCCCAGATGCTCTCTTACGAGGTGGCAATGGGGCTTTCTATCATAGGTGTTATTATGGTTTACAGTTCACTAAAGCTTACAGAGATAGGCGCAATGCAGGCGGAGTTTTTCAGATGGGGCATATTCTTACAGCCTGTCGGCTTTATCCTCTTCCTTACCTGCGCCATAGCAGAGAATAAGAGGGCTCCCTTTGACATACCTGAGGCAGAGTCGGAAATTGTGGCAGGGTATTTTACCGAATACAGCAGTATGAAGTTTGTCATGTTCTGGATGGGCGAATTCCTTGAGATTGTTACTATAAGCGGTATTATTACGACCCTGTTCTTTGGGGCATGGCATATACCCTTTGTTAGCAATGAGATGCTTTTATCCATTTTCGGCTTTGCAGGACCCGATGGTGCAAATATTCTGACCATGCTGATAAATATCGCTACCTTCTTTGTAAAGATAATATTCTTTATATGGCTGCAGATGACTATACGGTGGACTCTGCCGAGATTCAGATATGATCAGATAATGAAGCTGGGGTGGAAGATACTCCTTCCGCTTGCCCTGATTAATATTTTTATAACAGGATTGGTTCTCTTGGTTAAATAGTTAAAAGTTATGAGTTACGAATTAAATTATACAATAGGCTCTATACCTCTGGAAAAATTGAAGCCTAAAAAGGTAAGAAAGAATATAGAGCTTACACTGTGGGAGAGATTGTATATCCCTGAAATAGTCAGGGGCATGATTATCACAACAAGGCATTTTGTCCAGAATATGGCAGGATTTATCTTCCCTCCGAATGGCAAGAAGAGGAGGGTGTTCACTGTTTATTATCCAGAAGAGAAGCTGACAATCCCTATTGCCTATCGCGGCAGACCTGTCCTTGTAATGAGAGAGGACGGCACGGAGAGATGCGTAGCCTGCGGTCTATGCGAGAGTATATGCCCTGCCTTTGCAATTTCAATTGTTGGTGGGGAGAGGCGGCGTGAGAACGAGATGGAGAGGTATCCTGTAACTTATACACTGGATATGTCCCGGTGTGTATACTGCGGGTTCTGCGAAGAGGTATGTCCCAAAGAGGCAATTGCAATGAGCGATGAATATGAGGAGTTGGCAGAGAGGGACAGAAACAGGATGATATATCCGAAGGAGAAGCTGTTGGTATCCGAAAAAAGATTGAAAAATAGAATAGATTATGTGAGGAAGATATACTCTAAAAATAATTACAATGCAAAATGAAAATTGCAAAGTGCAAAAGTTAAAATTCAAAAAATAGAATTCCATCTTTTGCATTTTTCATTTTACAATTTACATTTTTCAATGGAACAAATTATATTTTACATATTCGGTGCGGGGGCTGTTCTCTCGGCATTGATAATGGTTACAAATAAAAAACCTGTCTCTGCTGCCTTCAGCCTGATTGTAACCATGTTCTGTCTGGCAGGGCTATATGTCCTTCTCGATGCCCATTTAATTGCAGCATTGCAGATTATAGTATATGCAGGGGCGATTATGGTGCTGTTTCTGTTCGTCATCATGCTGCTGAATGTCGAGGAGAAAGAGGGGAGGCTGAGAGGCAAGATACTTTTGCAGCTCGCGGGGATATTGATTGTAGGCTATATTTTTATAAAGATAGTAAGGCTTATCGGGAATGGAGACCTTCCCGCAAAAATGGAAGGGGCAATTCAAGGGTTCGGCACAACAAAAGTTGTGGGCTTAATGCTGTTTACGGATTTTCTGTTCCCATTTGAAATAGCCTCGATATTATTATTGGCGGCAATAGTAGGCGCTGTTATACTGGCAAAGGCAAAAGTTGACTAACAACTAACAACTTACCACTCACCACTAAAAATAGTTGTAAGTTGTGAGTTATAAGTTGTAAGTTATTAAAATTATGGTTCCATTAGATCATTATCTGATATTAGGCGCTGTGCTTTTTTCCATAGGCGCGGTAGGGGTGTTCACGCAGAGGAATGCCCTGATTATCTATATGTGCATTGCTGGTGCTCTGGTGCCCTAAAAGTTATGCTTAACTACATATACCTTATTCCGTTACTGCCGTTGATAGGTGCAATAGTCAACGGGCTTTTCGGATACCGCATCAGAAAAGGGTGGGTAGGCTTTTGGGCGTGCGGGAGCACAGGGCTTTCCTTTGCCGCAGCAGTCCTTGCCTTTCTCGACCTTTTAAGTCTTGCCCCCGAGCACAGGATATTCGAGCAGGTTCTCTTTACATGGATAAGCTCGGGCGATTTTATTGTCGAGGCAGGACTTCAGGTTGACCCCCTCTCCGGCATAATGATGCTGATTGTAACAGGGGTCGGCTTCCTGATTCATGTATATTCTATCGGCTATATGGGACATGAATACGGGTATCCGCGATATTTTTCATACCTCAACCTATTCATGTTCTCCATGCTGGTTCTCGTTCTCGGAAACAATTTCCTTCTCATGTTCATAGGATGGGAAGGCGTCGGTCTCTGCTCCTACCTGCTCATAGGCTATTACTATGAAAAGCAATCCGCATCCGATGCAGGTAAAAAGGCGTTTGTTATGAACAGGATAGGGGATTTCGGCTTTGCCCTCGGAGTAATGCTGATATTTGTAACCTTTGGAAGCATAGATTACACAACGGTCTTCTCCGAGGCTCATGAGAAGCTGGCAGCAGGAGGAGTAATAGTTACGACAATCACTCTCCTGCTATTTTTAGGCGCAACCGGAAAATCGGCGCAGATTCCTCTCTATACATGGCTGCCGGATGCAATGGAGGGTCCTACCCCTGTCAGCGCCTTAATTCATGCAGCAACAATGGTAACGGCAGGAGTTTATATGGTTGCGAGATGCAGCGCCCTTTTCCTCATGGCGCCAGTAGCGATGAATGTAGTTGCAATAATCGGGGCTGTTACCGCGATATTCGCTGCATCCATAGGTCTCTTTCAGAACGATATTAAGAGGGTTCTTGCATATTCTACGGTAAGCCAGCTCGGCTATATGTTTCTTGCCTGCGGTGTGGGTGCCTTTACAGCAGCCATATTCCATGTTATGACCCATGCCTTTTTCAAGGCATGCCTGTTCCTTGGATCGGGGAGCGTAATCCATGCGCTCCACGGCGCAAAGGATCCGCAGGATATGAGGTATATGGGCGGGTTAAAGAATCACATGCCGAGGACATACTGGACATTCGCCATCTCCACCCTTGCAATCGCAGGGATATTCCCCTTTGCAGGCTTTTTCAGCAAAGACGAGATACTCTATGAAACCTTTATCGGCGGACATAAAGTCCTCTGGGGAATAGCAGCGGTTGCAGCATTCCTTACGGCATTCTATATGTTCAGGCTTGTATTCATGACCTTTCACGGAAAATCGAGGGTAGACCATGAAATAGAGCATCATCTCCATGAATCGCCGAATGTTATGACAATGCCTCTTGTCATACTGGCATTTCTGGCGACCATCGGCGGCTTTGTAGGACTGCCGGCAGTAATGGGGACAAACATAATGCACGAATTTCTTGGACCTGTATTTACATCACATGAACATGCCGGGGCTGTCCATCATACTGCGGAATTGGACTTGTCCCGGAATGCCTTTATCTGGGAATGGATACTCATGGGTATCTCTCTTGCAATTGCCATATCGGGTATTTTCCTTGCGAGAAATCTTTATATAATCTCGACTGATATTCCTGAGAGGCTTGCCAGCCGTTATCAGTCTGTTCACAGGTTAATATTTAACAAATATTACATTGATGAGCTTTATGATGCCGTCTTTGTAAACCCGATAAAAAATATATCCGCCTCTTTCCTATGGAAGATATTCGATGTGAAGATAATTGATGGTATTGTAAACGATACGGCGGATTTCTTCATGGAGTTCGGTCAGCTTTTGAGGAGATACCAGACAGGGCTCGTGAGAAACTACGCATTCTCCATGCTCTTCGGAGGGCTGGTAATAATAGGGTATTACTTGCTTAAATAAATTTCTAATTTCTAATTACCAATGACCAATTTAGGAATTGGAAATTAATTGGAAATTAGAAATTGGAAATTAGGAATTAGAAAAAATGAACCAACTTGGTTTACCAATATTATCGTTAATAACATACACCCCTCTTGTGGGGATACTGCTGATACTCTTTATAAATAAGGAGAATCGCAGTCTTATACGGGGGATTGCATTTTTTACCGCCATTATCGCCTTCGTAATCTCCCTTCCCCTCTACTTTTACTTTGATTCAAGCACTTATGAGATGCAGTTTGTAGAATTTCTCCCGTGGATAGAGGAGTTCGGCATCGGCTACCATCTTGGGATAGACGGGATAAGCCTTCTGCTCGTCCTTCTTACTACATTCATTACAGCCCTTTCCATACTCGCTGCATGGGCGGCAATCGAAAGGCATGTAAAGGAGTTCATGGTCGCAATGCTCTTCCTCGAGACGGGGATGCTCGGTGTCTTCTGCTCTCTGGATTTTTTCCTTTTCTATGTATTCTGGGAGGTAATGCTCATACCCATGTATCTCATAATAGGCATCTGGGGCGGGGCAAGAAGGGTATATGCAGCGGTCAAGTTTTTCATATACACTATGGCAGGCAGCGTCCTGATGCTTATAGGAATACTTGTCCTTTACTTTATCAATCATAATCAGACAGGTGAATATACCTTTAATATTCTAAAATATCACGACATTATACTTTCGCCGACCCTGCAGTTCTGGCTCTTTCTGGCATTCTTCTTCGCCTTTGCGATTAAGGTTCCGATGTTCCCGTTCCATACATGGCTGCCCGACGCCCATGTCGAGGCGCCGACAGCAGGGAGCGTTATACTGGCAGGGGTGCTGCTTAAAATGGGGACTTACGGCTTCCTGAGATTCAGCCTACCTTTGTTTCCGCATGCGACACAGGAGTTTATACCGCTCATATCATGGCTTTCAATAATAGGCATTATCTACGGCGCCCTCGTATCGATGGTTCAGGATGATATTAAAAAGCTCGTTGCCTATTCAAGCGTGAGTCATCTCGGATTCTGCATGCTCGGCATGTTTGCCTTGAATATGCAGGGGATTGAAGGGAGTATCCTCCAGATGATAAACCACGGACTTTCAACAGGCGCACTCTTCTTGATTGTAGGAATAATTTACGAAAGGAGGCATACGAGGCTTATTGCCGATTACGGCGGAATAAGCAAGGTTATGCCTGTATTCGCCGCAATCTTTATGATAGTCACCCTTTCATCCATAGGGTTGCCGGGGCTCAACGGGTTTATAGGAGAATTTCTGATACTGGTCGGGACTTTCAAATCCAATCCATGGTATGCTGTCTTTGCAACGGGCGGGGTAATATTCGCCGCTGTCTATATGCTCTGGATGTTCCAAAGGGTTATGTTCGGAGAGATTACAAAAGAGGAAAATAAACACTTAAAGGATTTAAACGGAAGGGAGCTTGCATACATGCTTCCCATCCTGATTTTCATTTTCTGGATTGGCGTATACCCGAAGCCGTTTTTGGATAAGATGCACGCATCCGTCGAGCATCTCATAGAGCAGGTGAAATACCACAAGAGTATTACAGGGGAAGAAAGAAGAGAAGCGAGACTTCTGAATTTTAGAGCACCAGAGCACCAGAGCACCAGACACCAGTAAAAAATATCTGGTGCGCTGGTGACTTGTGCTCTGGTGAACTTAAATTTATGGAAATACTAATACCATCAATTAATCTGTCCACAGTATATCCTGAGATTGTCCTGACAATCTTTGCAATGCTGGTTCTGCTTTTGCAGGTCTTTAAATCCCCCCTACCCCCCTTTTCTAAAGGGGGGAGCAAGGTGGGATTAGACCACATAGGCTATATAAGCCTCATGGGTGTGGCATTCGCTGCAATTATGGTGTTCTTTCAGCATTCAGCCGGGAGCCTGACGCATC
>JACQEW010000233.1 GCA_016200365.1 Nitrospinota bacterium | reverse complement strand
GTCGGGGTCGTTCATGTAAGGACCTATTGTTATGGGATTGTTTAAATCCACAGAGCAGTTTTGTATTTTAAATAACCCAAGGAAATCCTGCACAACCTTCCTGTCTGAAAAATACCTGACCCTCCGCTTTTGATGACTTGTAAAAAAACCGTCGTAGGCAACAATTATAGGGAGTCTTACTTCTTCATGTTCGGCAATCTTAGGCGCTATGATATTCATGTCGTAAACAGCCTGGGGGTCTTTTGCAAGGAGTATTATCCAGCCTGTATTCAGCGCCATCATTATGTCGCTGTGGTCTCCCCTTATATCGAGGGGACCCGATACTGTCCGGCAGACTACATTCAAAACCATTGGATAGCGAGTCCCCGACTGAACAGGCAATTGCTCCATTGCAAAAAGAAGTCCCTGTGCGGAAGTGGCATTAAAGACCCTGCCGCCTGCCGTAGTTGCGCCATAACAAATACCTGCTGCACCATGCTCTCCATCACCCGGTATAAGAACAACATCATGCTCGCCGTTAGCCCCCATCTCATCGAGATATTCTGCAACCTCGGTAGAGGGCGTTATCGGGTAATAGCCCATTATGTGATAATTTATCTGCGATGCCGCTATTGCAGACATCTCGTTGCCTATTGCCTTCGCTATAGTCACAATGGTTCCAGATTGAGATAGTAGCTCAGTTCTTTCTCAGAAAGAAAATCTTCCGAGACATCATTAATATTTGACTGCTCAATCTCATGTTCAGATGCTTCAAGACCGGTTTTCTCTAAAGTTACAATTACTTTAAAATGGGCATTTTTTTTATGTGCAAGCTCTTCAGGACAATACAAATGTCCATCCGACAACAAATTGCTTTCAAAAACCAGCTTTTTCATAGCTAATACCTCTTGTAATATCCATTGTTATAGCTTTTTCCTGATTCTACGACATTTTGTATATTCCGAAAGTTCTTTATAATTTCAGTATCTAATTTTCAAGAAACAGGTTTTCATTCCATCTCTAAATCATTCAGTATACCCTTTTTCTATAATAGTCCTGTCAACCTCAAACTCCTTATGCTTTGTGAGTGCCTCAAATTTACATATATCCACACATCTCAGACAACCTTTGCAATATTGATATATGATACTTTTTAATATCCTTGCCGGTTTCCCCTTTTTATCTACTCCATTCTCCCATACAAAGCAGTAGTCAGGGCATGTTATATCACATTCACCACAACTTGTGCATTTGCTTCTATTAAGAACAGGTATCCACCCCTCTCTGCTGCCACTCAAATCCTTAGATACACTGCTCCCTGCAACCGGTATTACCCCTCCAATGGGCTGGTTGAAATAACCTATTTTTTGTCCCTCCCTGGTAAATGGAACATAAGGATATTTGCCGTCAGGGGCGAATTTTTTCGATACCGCCTCATTACAACCCCTGTCAAAGGTCTTCAAATTCGGCTCAATCAGACTTGCATATTTTTTCCCGAGATTTTTTGCAATCATATCCTTTATTGCATCCGGGCTTAAAAATCCCGAAGCCTTGCTTATGGTTCCGAGAATAGCAGTATTTATCCTTGTCTTCTCCTCTATAGCTATTTTTAGTGCATCTATACAGTAAAGTGTGCCTGCATGGAGCTTTAAGAAATCCCTTGCCTCATCAGGGTTTTTTGATGTATTTAAAATAACGATACTGTCAGGTCCAACACCCTGTGTAACCGGGACACTCTTTGATAAATTCTCATGAAATATAGCAAGGATATGGGGCTCGATTACTGGGCTATTTACCCTAACCTCCACATTTGGGTCACAGAAGCGTACAAATGCCTTAACAGGAGAGCCCTTTTTCTCAGAGCCGTAACTGGAAAAGTTAGAGCCGTTGAAGCCCATATTCAATACCCCTGCCTCACCGAGTATCTTCCCTGCCAAATTTGCGCCCAAGCCTCCGATACTCTCCATCCGTATCTCATAAAATCCTGACTCATTTACAACAGGCAGCTTTGTTTCTTTGGTTGTCATATAACCCCCATCAGGGCTTCGCCCTGAAATGAAAATTGCAAAATTAAAGATATATTTTTCCTTAATTTTATATTTTACACTTTAAAATTTGCATTTTGCAATGCAGGTTGTCTTTTTGGACAACCTGTCACATCTCCTGTCTCCCCTCCATCGCCTTTGTCAGAGTTACCTCGTCGGCATATTCTAAATCCCCGCCGACAGGAAGTCCCCTCGCAATCCTCGTAACCTTCATCCCGAGGGGCTTCAATATCTTTGCAACATACATAGCCGTTGCCTCCCCTTCAAGATTCGGGTTTGTTGCCAGTATAACTTCTCTTATCCCATTTTGCCTGACCCTGTTTAACAATTCTTCAATCTTTAAATCCGATGGACCTATACCATCTAATGGCTAGCTTCCCTTATACTCCCTCGTCTTTTCTATTGCAAATACATCGTGTGGCTCCTCTACTACACAGAGTGTGTTTTTTTCTCTATTCGGGTCGCTGCAGATATTGCATGGGTCGGTCTCCGTAATGCTGCTACAAATAGAGCAGAGTTTTACCTTATCCTTTACCCCCATTATAGCCCTTACAAGCGCCTCCGCCTCATTCCTCTGAGATTTAAGGATGTGAAATGCCAGTCTTTCGGCAGTCTTTCTGCCTACACCGGGGAGTTTCTTTAACTCGTCAACAAGATTAAAAAGCGATTCCGGACCTTTCATAAAGAAAAAAACAATTAGCCACAGATGAACACAGATTTACACAGAAAAATAGGGGAAAAATAGAACAAGAGAGAAAAATAAAATTTGGACACAGATAAACACAGATAAATCGGATAGAGAATTTTATTACATTTATCTGTGTTCACCCTGTTAGATATTTGCTATTGAATGGGGATAATTCCATTGAATATTTATTATCTAACAGGGTTCATCTGTGTAAATCTGTGTCCTGATTCTTTTTTTAATTCTTTTCCCCATTTCTCCATCTTCACCCTTTCTCCTTAATCTTTTTATCTGTGAAAATCTGTGGCGAGATTTTATGGGTTTACGTCAGCCCCGGTATTTTTATGCCGCCGGTTACCTTTGACATCTCCTCGCTTATAAGCTCCTGGGATTTTCTCAATGCCTCGTTGACTGCTGCCGTTACCAAATCCTCAAGCATCTCCACATCCTGCGAGCTTACAACAGACGGGTCTATCTTCACCGATAAAACCTCCTGTTTGCCGTTGGCGACAACCGTTACCATCCCGCCGCCTGAAGACGCCTCTACCCTTCTATTAACCAGATCCTTCTGAACCTCTGCAATCTTCTCCTGTATTTTCTGCGCCTGCTTCATTATATTCCCGAAGGAATAACTCATATAACACCTCCCTGAGCTTTTCCGCTCATCTCCCTGACAACAACACCGGGAATAATATCAAGCACCTCCTGAACCTTCTCTTTTTTCCATTTCTCAATTTCAGTATGCGCCTGTTTAGTCGTAACATTCTCCTTTAAAGACTCTTTCTCTGAAACGGTATCAAAGATAATTTTCAAATCCTTACCTATTATTTCCCTGATTGTATCCCCTATTATTTCCTTATGCAACTCTATTTTCTCCCTGTAATAAGATTCCGAGCCCTGCTTTATAAAACTTAATACAATCTCATCCCCTTTTATCTTCAAAAAATTCATACCCTCAAGGATACCGCCCAATGACGGCTTTTTTGAGCTGACCGATTCCTTAATCCTTGCCCATAAAGAAGTGTAAGTGTCAGGTGTAAGTGTCAAATCACCTGCACTTACATCTACTCTCTCGCTAATACTGTCGCCCTCTTTTCTGTTTTTGTTTATACTTCCCTGTATGCCTGTTATACTTCCACCTCCACTTGCGCTTATATTTTCAAGCATCTTCAAAATCTCATCAACTGTCAATACCTTGCTGATTTGAGTCAGCTTAATCAACGCCATCTCAAGAACAAGCTCGGGCTGAGAGGCATGTCTTAATTCAGCTTCAGTCTTCAGGATTATATTGAACATCTGCTGCAACTCTTCCGTGCTTATATCTTTTGCCTCTGATTTAAGTCTCTCAATCTCTGTCCCGGAAAGCCCTGTAAGACCTACCGGGTCTTCGGTTATTTTCACTATCACCAAATTCCTTAGATATTCCAAAAACTCCTTGCAAAAGACCCTTAAATCAATTCCCCTCGTGGTCAGGTCTTTTATTACTCTTAATATATGCTGAATATCCTTGCTTTTTATGCCCTCTATAATTGAGCTGAACACCTCCCGTCCCACAAGTCCGAGAATTATTTTTACCTCCTCCTCTTTTATAACATCTCCGCTGAAGGAGACTATCTGATCGAGCGATACCAGCGCATCCCTCATACTACCTTCGGCGCTCTTTGCAATAAGGGTCAATATCTCTCTCGATACCTTTATCCCTTCCCTGTCAGTAATTCGGACCAACTGCTCTACAGCATCATTTATAGCTATTCTTTTAAACTCAAAATACTGGCACCTTGAAATTATCGTCTCAGGAATTCTATTCGGCTCGGTAGTTGCAAAAATGAATATTACATGCGCCGGAGGCTCTTCGAGGGTTTTTAAAAGCGCATTGAAGGCGCTCTTTGAAAGCATGTGAACTTCATCAATTATATAAACCTTATACCTCCCTTTAGACGAGGCATATTTAACATTCTCCCTCAGCTCCCTTACATCATCAACCCCTGTATTAGATGCGCCGTCTATTTCTATTACATCCGAGCAGAATCCATCTGTTATTTCCCTGCACATCTCGCAGTCATTGCACGGCTCGGGAGCCGGACCTTTAATGCAATTCAGCGCCTTGGCGAATATTCTGGAGATAGTAGTCTTGCCTACCCCCCTCGACCCAGAAAAAAGATAGGCATGCCCAACCCTGTTATTCTGTATTGCATTTTTAAGGGTCTGGACAACATGCCCCTGCCCCATAACTTCGCTGAAGCCCTGGGGTCTCCATTTTCTTGCCGAGACTTGATAAGACATACAATTACAAGTTAGAAGTTAAGAGTTAAAAGTTAAAAGAAATTCTTAAAATCTTTCAACTCCTAACTCACAACTCTTAACTCTTAACTTTTATTTGCCATTATCAGGCACCCCTATGGCACACAGAGTGGTCTGCTTACCGCTGCTTCCTTCCGGACCTCACGGGGTTCACAGGTCACTGTTGCACAGGACCCGATAATGGCAATTTATCAAGCAATGAGTTTCTGAGTTAATGCGTTGATGAGTTAAAGAGTTATTTCTTTCAACTCCTCAACCCTATAACTCACCAACTCACTAACTGTTTCTTGGCGGAGAGGGTGGGATTCGAACCCACGTTAGGTTTCCCTAAACACGCTTTCCAAGCGTGCGCCTTCAACCGCTCGGCCACCTCTCC
>JACQEW010000222.1 GCA_016200365.1 Nitrospinota bacterium | reverse complement strand
TATATCCTGAGATTGTCCTGACAATCTTTGCAATGCTGGTTCTGCTTTTGCAGGTCTTTAAAACCCCCCTCTCCCCCTTTACGACCTCCCCTTCCCCTCCTTTAAAAGGAGGGGATAAAGGGGAGGTCAAAGGGGGGATTAAGGGGGGATTAGACCACATAGGCTATATAAGCCTCATGGGTGTGGCATTCGCTGCAATTATGGTGTTTTTTCAGCATTCAGCCGGGAGCCTGACGCCTCCGGAGTATTCCTTTAACAGTTTATGGGTTGTGGATAATTATTCCCGTTTCTTTAAATTGATTTTTCTCCTCGGCACAGGGCTTACAATCCTCATTTCCATAAAATATGTTAAAGACGAGGAGATTAATCACGGCGAATATTTCGCCCTTCTCCTCTTTGCCACAATAGGTATGATGCTTATGGCAGGCGCTGCAGACCTGATTGTAGTATTTATGGGGGTCGAGCTGATGTCCATAAGCCTCTATGTGCTGGCAGGATACACGAGAAAGAGACAGGTATCCAACGAATCGTCTTTAAAGTATTTTCTCCTCGGCTCGTTTGCAACAGGATTTCTCCTTTATGGAATGGCGCTTCTCTACGGAGCCACAGGCACTACTAACCTCAAGGGTATAGCCGACTTCATATCGGAGAGCAGCTTTGGAAGCCCTATACTCATAATGGGAATGGTTCTTCTGGTAATAGGGTTCGGCTTTAAAATCGCCTCTGTACCCTTTCATATGTGGACCCCTGATGTATACGAAGGCGCTCCATCGCCGATAACAGCCTTTATGTCTGCAGGACCAAAGGCGGCAGCCTTTGCAGCATTTGCAAGAGTATTTTTTGAGGCACTCCCGACACTGCAGGGTGTATGGATTGATCTCATCTGGATACTTGCAGCCCTTACAATGACTGTAGGGAATGTAATTGCCCTCGTGCAGGATAATGTAAAGAGGATGCTCGCATATTCGAGCATTGCCCATGCAGGCTATATATTGGTGGCATTTGTATCAACCAATGAGCTCGGTATTGCTGGTATTTTATACTACATGCTGGCATATACATTTATGAACATAGGTGCCTTTGGAATAATCACAGTAGTTGGAGGTAAAGGTGAAGAGAGGGTCAATATAAAAGACTATACAGGGCTTGCATCCCGACACCCCCTCGCCGCCGCAGCCATGAGCCTGTTCCTGTTCTCACTTGCCGGTATACCACCTACAGCGGGCTTCATGGGAAAATTTTACATATTTTCCGCTGCAATAAAATCGGGCTATATCGGTCTTGCAATTATAGGCGTGATAAACAGTGTAATATCCGTTTACTATTATCTGAGAATAACCATAGCAATGTATATGCAGGAGTCGGGAGTCGGGAGTCGGGAGTCGGGAGTCAGCCTCGCCTTCTCCCCTGCTATGGTTATAGCCCTGATTATCGCTGCATACGGAGTATTACGCTTAGGTCTCTTTCCATCTGCCTATATCGCAATGGCACAGCAATCCTTTCTTTCATTTTAAATAGTGGTATTACAAAAAGAACAAATGAAAAAGATTAAGGAGAACGGAGAAAATGGAGAAAAGGAGAAAAAAGAATCTGATTTATTATCTCTCCATTTCTCCATCTTCTTCTCCCCTTCTCCTTATGCTTTTTATAATTTCCTATGTTTGAGCCAAAGGATAGAATAATATTTCCCCTCGATTTTCCCGATTCTAATTCCGCCCTTAAATATGTGGAGATTTTAAAAGACCATGTCGGACTGTTTAAAGTAGGGCTGGAGCTTTTTGTAAGAGAGGGTCCTGGTGTATTGAATGCCATATCAGATGCCTGCACCCCCTCTCCCCTTGCCCCTCTCTCCCTCTCCCTATGGGAGAGGGTTGGGGTGAGGGTGGCGGGTGAGGGGGGAAGGTCAAAGATATTTTTAGATTTAAAATTCCATGACATCCCTGAAACTGTGAAAGGGGCGATGAAATCGGCAAACGCCCTTGGTGCAGAGTTTGTTACTGTTCATTGTGATGAGGGGGGGAGACTGCTGGAGACTGTGGTAGAAGCCGCAGCACCCCCCCCCATCCCCACTTTAGTAAAGGGGGGCGAGGGGGGATTTACAAAGGTGTTGGCAATTACAGTGCTGACAAGTCTATCGAGGGAAAGTTTAAAAGAAATGGGGTTTAGGGAAGAGCTGCAAGACCCTTTAAAACTTGTCCTTCACAGGGCAAGGATTGCAAAATCTGCCGGCTGTTCAGGCGTTGTCTGTTCAGGACAAGAGGCTTCTTTTGTAAGAAAAGAATTTGGAAAAGATTTTATTATTGTAACTCCTGGCATAAGACCTTCTTGGTCTGTTATTAAAAATGATGACCAGCAGAGAATCACCACACCCTCCGATGCAATAAAAGCAGGCGCCGATTATATCGTTGTAGGCAGACCTATAAGAACAGCAAAAGACCCTGTAGATGCAGCAAAAAGAATCGCAGAGGAGATAGAAGTGACACTAAAAGGATAAATAATCAATTATTATCCTTGCTGCCCTTTTTGATGCACCGGGTTCGCCGAGGGAATATTTAATCTTCTTTAATTCTTCTCTCATTTTGTAAAGTTCATCCCTGTTTTCTAAATAATATATTGTTTTTTCGGCAATGTCTTTTGCATTTGCCTTAGATTGTATTAACTCAGGGACAATCTCCTTCCCTGCAAGGAGATTCGGAAGCCCTGCAAATTGGACATTTACAAGGGATTTTGCCAGATAAAAGGAGAGGGCAGAGGTTTTATAAACGATTATCATGGGGGTTTCTATGATTGCAGCCTCCAGTGTAGAAGTTCCTGATTTTGTTATTAGCAAATCCGATGCCTTCATGACATCATAATTTCTTCCTTTGGCAACTTTGATATAGGAATATTCTGAAGCAAGGCTAAAGCCTTGCCCTACACTAATTGATGGCGACAGAGGAAGCAAAAATTGAGCAGAGGGGTATTTTTCTTTTATCAAACTTGACGCCTCTAAAATCGTTGGAAGCATATAGACTATCTCCTTTTTCCTGCTCCCCGGTAATACGCCAATGATGAGCTGCTTATCGTCAATGCCTAAATCCCTACAGATCTCACCTTTGTCAAGAGAAGGGGGTATCACCTCAAGCAATGGATGACCGACAAATTCCACATCAAAACCCTCTCTCTGATAAAACTCTTTCTCAAAGGGGAGAATTACCATCATCTTATCAACACATTTTTTTATGGTTTTTACTCTGCCTTTCTTCCAAGCCCATACCTGCGGGCTTATATAGTAAAATACAGGTATGCCCCTCTTTTTAGCAGCAGCAGCTATTTTGAGATTAAAACCCGGATAATCTATCAGAACAACACCTTTAATATTTCCGCTATCCAATTTTTCTGCTATTTGCTTGTAAAGCCTTCTAATTAAGCCTAATTTTTCTATAACCTCCCAAAAACCTACTACTGAAATATCGGATACATCGCAAAATATATCAACACCGGCAGACCTCATGTGCTTCCCGCCAACACCTGAAATTTTAATATCGGGGTAGAGCCTCTGTATCTCTTTCGCTAAATTGCCTCCATAGAGGTCTCCAGAGTCTTCACCTGTAATGATTAATAGTTCATAGTTCATACTTACTATCTGTAAGTTGTCGGATAATATCCAGTTATGGCGTTAGAATCTCAAGCCCTTCTTCAACAGCAATTTTACATAATCGTTCGTCAGATGAAACAAAAATAAGATTACTATGCCGAAGATTTAAAGCAATTGCCAGTTGAATACTGTCAATGGGCTTCATATATCTTTCCATGATGAGTCCTTCAGCCCTGATAATGTCTTCAACAGTGACATCCAGGATTGTAATATCAAGCTCGCTTATATCTTTATAAAAGAAAGAACGTTGCCGTAGGAATTGCTCTTTTGTGGTAATTTTGTCAACCTCAAATAATCTTTTCAGATTGGATATGACTTCTATGATAGCTATAGAAGATATAAAGACTGACTGGCTGGGGTCTTCAAGAATCTGACAGACAATATCTGTCCCCTCCTCTGTTTGGTATCTTTTGAAAAGTGCGCTTGTGTCTATAAAATAAGGCATCAGCTATCGCTTCTCCCTCTCCTCGATGATCCTTTTGGAAAGAGAAATACCAATGTCAGATAGACTTTTTTGAACATCCTTCAAAGTGATATTTGAATGACCATATTTTTTCAGATAGCGGTAAAACTTCATGCTCACATGAGGTTGTCCTGCTATTTTTGTAAGAGTTCTTGCCATATATTTATACCTCCTTTCATTTATTAAAGTCTATCAAGGGGAAAACAAAATATCAAGGTGCATATTTTTTTATGCATATTTTTTTAAAATTGGAAATACAGATTAGAAAAGCGCATCAATAAATATATAGGATGCAATTTTTAGCTTGTTGTTATAAAAAAGTCCTCTGGTTCAATTGTTTGCCCTATAAATTTATTTTCGTCCACAGTTATCCCAAAAAATAGACTGATTTGGTCTTTTTTAAGGAGTTTTGTCCACCAGAAATCTTTTTTATGCAGTGGGAATATCCGGTATCTGTCATTATGCATCTGGCAAAATTTTATAGCCTCCCTCTTTTCATGAAACACTATTAAAGCAGATTTACCATTATTTAATCTTTGAGCAAAGAAACCTTGATCGTTACGATCCCATAAAATCCACCCATCTGCATATTGAACATCTTTGCACTCTTCATCTTGGGATATTTGAAAACGCCCTTCTGGAATGATAGCTTGAAGTTCGTATGGTAACTTTTCAGATGGAATATTCAGTGGTCTTGATGGAAGATATAAGTTATCGCTACATAAGTCTACTCTATGTTTCAATAACTCCTCAAGTTCATAAAGCGTGCAGCAAAATATATTAGAAACATGTGAGGTTACCATGGGATACTTTGTTATTGAAATAATACGAATACTATCTTTTTCTCTTAAGCCCAGCTTTTCTTTCCCTGCCTTTGAATTAATGAATTTCGATAATCTTTCAAGTTGTCTTAAGTCTTCATTTATATTACTTAATTCTTTCTTAAATTTTTTATAACTATAATCAAATAAAAGAGATAAATGTGGTCGTGTAGCTTTAGCCTCAACACATAAATACCTTCCATTGTAACCTTCTAAAAACAGGTCAATTTCATCATTTAAAAACTTTCTTTTACTCAATAATGGTCTATATCCATAAGAACCAAGCATATTAAGAATCGAATTTAAAAATTGTCTCTCTTTTAAATCATCTAACTGGTGCTGTGGATAAAGCTTGTTTTTGTTATCCTTAAGGATTTCACGAGTCATTACAGATAATGAGGTAATAAAGATTTCAGGGCTTATATACCAAACTGTTTCACCACCTTTTATAAACGGAGCATTTCTTAAATATGAGGCTACTACCTCTTGAACTCTGAAATTATCTGGATTAAAAGTGAAAGATTCCATAAAATGATGAAGATTAAACCCTGACGGAGAGATTTCTTTTAAGTCATTCTCTGTCCACTTAAATGTTGAAATGTCCCAGTTAAAATCTTTAAATTGAAAATCTGAAGATAGTTTTTAAAATCTTTCAATTTGAGCAAAGACATATCTATCTACAAACTCAACAATCTGTTCAACAGTATTTCCGGCGCATTTTGCTACCAGTTCATCTAATGCAGCGAACTCGTTTTTAAAGATTTTAAGCACATCATCTTTAGGAAGTATTGACTCTCTATGGTTATATTCAAAAAGTCTCATAACATATTCCCTGTATACCTGAAAGTCTTTATCTTTATGCATCATAAACTCATATCTTAATTTACCATCAGGAAAGAGACTTCCCTCACAATATTCAGTATTCTGTTCATGCATTGCTGCGGAAAGATATCCATCAGTAGCATCTAAAAATGAATCAATAATGCTTGATGATTGTCTACCTGCATTTTCACTACCATATTTTGCTATTATACAAAGGACATGTTCAATTGCCCACATTCTGTTGTTTAGATGAGCAATATTTGAGGGATAGTCATTTGTTAGAGTCATTAAAGCGTGATATTGACCTATAAGATAAGGGATTGCCCATAATTTATCAATCTGTTCTACAAATTGAATGGCATGTTCTTCATTACCTTTCCTTTCATTTAAATATTTTAACTTTAATTCCTTTCCATCCAGTTTTTCCATATTTCTTAACACCTATCAATATTCTATAGTAGTGGATTAATTTTTGCTTAAAAAATATATCAACTTAGTGGAAAATCTATTATAGCAAAAAAGAGAGGTCAATTTAAAATAACTGGATAGAATGAGAAATCTAAGATTAAGAGAATACAGAAGATGTGGTAAAATAAAATAATAACTAATTTAAACTATGGAAACAGGGAATTCTATTTTTCTGCACTTTCATGTCTTAATTTCCTTGTATTCGGAAGGGTATCAAATAAAGATATTGTAAATGTTGTCCTAACGTGGAGGGATAGTGGCTATATTGATAGGATGCTAATTTTCAAAATATAGAAAGGTAAAATGTCTAAATGTTACGTTTGTGATTTAGAGATTACAAGAGTACTTGAGACTGATGAGCATATTATTTTAAATGCTTGTGGGGGAAGGTTAAAATCTAAGAAATTAATATGTTCAAAATGTAATTCAGAATACGGTGGCGATACAGATGCAGAACTTGCTCGTCAATTAAATTTTTTTTCTAATTTTATCAATGTAAAACGGGATCGTGGAAAATCACAACCAGTAGAAGGAGAATTAACTACTACTGGAGAAAAATACTCATTATATCCAGGTGGCAAACCTATTATATCAAAACCTGTTTTTGAAGAAAGAATTGAAGGAGAAAAAACTAAAATAGCTATTGCTGCAAGAAACAAAAAAGAATTTCAAAAAATTTTAAATGGCTTGAATAAAAAGTATCCACAGCTTGATGTTGAAAAGGCATTAAAATATGCAAAATTGGAAAAGAAATATTTAAAAAACCAGCTTTCTTTTGAATCCACAATTGGTGGAGAAAAAGCATTCCGTTCAGTATGTAAGACTGCAGTCAATTTTTATATTTATTCAAATGGGGATTCTAAATATATAAAACATCTTATTCCATATCTTAAGGGTACCAAAGATTTAGAGGGGTACTGTCAAGTATTTTCTGTAAATTCTCATAAAGGCTTTATCCCTCAAGGGTTTTAAGTAACATTGTTATGCTGCCATTTTCTCAACCACTGGATTCCTTAACC
>JACQEW010000015.1 GCA_016200365.1 Nitrospinota bacterium | reverse complement strand
TAAGCAATATAGTATTACTCTGTAAAAACTTCTTTTTTTGTAAGTAGCCTACAAACAGCATGCTCCTACGGAGCAAATAGAATATGACCTTCCAAAAAAGATATTTGAACAATCTGAGGAAAGATATTATGATAATGAAACAGGGCAAGGGTATTAAAATGGAAACATAAAAATTGACATGGGAGGATTAAAGATGGAATCGTTTGCTTGTTTAGTAAAAAAAGAAGGAAATCAATATACCTCTCTTTGTGTAGAGCTGGATATTGCCTCTTGTGGTAAAACAAAAGAGGAGGCTGTTGAAGGATTAAAAAATGGAATAGAAACATATCTTGAATATATGATTTCTGAAGGAAGAAAAGATGAAATCTATCGTCCTGTTCCCATGAAAGAATTAAAGGATTTTCTATTTTCAGAACCTGCTGATGAAGAACAGTCCCTCAATGCCATTCCATTAGAATTTGAATATGCCTAAAAATCTATCAAGTGGAGATGTGGCATGGATATTAAATCAAATTGGTGTTACTTTTAAACGAAGGGGTAAAGAAGATGTTTATTCTGGTAAATATCAAGGGAAAGTTCGTGTTGTGATTGTTCCAAGAAACAAGTCGAGTATCCCGCAAGGGACTTTAAGTTCAATTTGGCGTCAGGCTGGCATTACAAGTAAAATTGCCGATGAAATCTGGAGTAAACGATAAAAACAAGATGAACCTATCTTTGTAGCAACAGGTTTTTAAACCTGGTATAGAGCCTGTTGCACAGACCACAATTTGTCACCCTGAACCATGCCCTGAATCAAATTCATGGTCTGCGATTTCAGGGTCTCTGATCCTGAACTTGATTCAGGATGATATTATGAGATGCTGAAATAAATTCAGCATGACATTTTATAGTATTTTGCTCATTTCGCAACTCCCTCTTAAAAAGACGAAGGAAATTATAAAATGGTTAAAAGAAGACAAAAGATTAAAGGGATAATAAATCGGTATGCCAACGAGCTAAGGAAAATGGGAATTACCCCTGAAAGGATATTGATATACGGCTCTTATGCCGAAGGGCATCCGAGAGAAGATAGTGATATTGACCTTATTATCGTGTCCAATGATTTTAAAGATAAAAATTTGAGAGAGAGGCTTGAGATTCTCGGTTTAGCCGCTGGAAGGATATTTGAACCCATAGAGGCAATGGGATATACAGAAGACGAGATTGAATTGAAGAAGGAAGGGAGTTTTTTAGATGAAGTAGTATCAAAAGGGATAGCAGTTACTTAGAGAGAATTAACCTTTGAGTTTGTTGAAAAACTCAACAAGCTCTGATTACACAGATAAAAGATTAGATTACACCGATTAAAGGCTGTTGATGCCTTTTGCAACAGCCTTTTGTCTTATCTTTTTTGTTAGAATTTTGATCGTCGAGGACGCATGAGCAAAAAATTTTTAAAAGTTTTTTTGGGGATAATTGTTTTTACTGCCGTTTTACTGGCATCCATACCCGCCTATGCCGATTTCTCCTTTTCTTCTTCATCGAAATTGAGCCAGGGGCATAATCTGCTTGTAAAAAAGGAATATGAAAAGGCTGCTGCTCTTTTAAACGAAGCGGTTTCTGATGCCCTAAAAAATAATGATTTCGTTGCCGCCGCACATGCAGAGGGTCAACTGGGTATCCTTTATGCCGAAATGCTCAATTATGGCGAGGCGGACAGACATCATAGAGAGGCTGTAAATCTGGCAGAAAAGGCAGGTTATAACCCATCTCTGTTTTATGCCCAGTGGGCGATTACAAGGGCAAGGATGTGGGATTACGATAATGGAATGGGGTATGCGAATAAGGCGCTTAACCTTTTGGCAGGAAGGTGGCAAAAAAAGGCGGATAAAGACAGGGATGCGATTATTGATAATATTGCAGCCTCTCCGGGTTTCCCTCCTGATGTGGATGCAATGAAGACAGTGGCTATGGCTGAGAGTTCAATGGTTCTCCTCTACCTTATCAAAGATGACAATGAGAAGGCTGTGAGGATTGGGGAGAAGGCTGTCAGACATATACAGGGTATGGAGGGATTGATAAAATTCGGAAGTTTTTTCGGAAGGGTTACGGAGGGAGAGAAGGCAGAATTTTATAAAGGTTTGACCCTATCCTCCGCTGCTGCAAGTCAGGCTTTTATAAATCTCGGCGATGAAAAAAAGGGGAATGAGTATTTGAAAGTTGCTCAGGATGCCTTTGTTAAATCCGGGTACAAAATCAGCGAAAAGGGGCTTACACCCGAAGGGTTCTTCTATTCCTTTTTTTATGACCCAAAATATGCAGATGAGGCTGTCCGGCTGAAGGAAGAATACATACCTGATTCAAGATATTCCGAGGATTACAACATGGCTGAAAAACTTTATCAGGAGGGGAGGCATGGAGAGGCTATCCCCTTCTATAAAACCGCTATTGAAAAGGCGAAAGCCAAAGGTGATAAAGAGGAATTATTTTATGCTTACGACCATCTTGGCTGGCTTACTGCCGAGCTTGGGAGATTCCCCGATGCCGAGAGGTATCTAAAAGAGGCAATACGGATTGCAGAGGAGGAGGGATTATCGCCGTCAATACCTTATGGAGAGCTTGGGACGATTAAAGGAAGGATGGGGAATTTTGAAAAGGGGCTTGAGTATTCCCGTAAGTCCATTGATGCTGTTGTTGAAAGGAGAAAGGCTAAGTATAAGGGTGAATTTAACAGGGAAAAAGTAATTGCCGATGCCGTTATCCATCCGGGATTTCCGCCAAAGGTCTGGCTCTTCAAGGCGATTACTATGAGCGAGGGCGGAGAGACAAGCATTTACTATCTGAAAGGGGATTATAAAAAGGCGATAGAAGTTGGAGAAAGGGCTATAAAACATTTTCAGGATGTGGAGTTCATGGTCAGGCTTGCAGCAAAGAGGGAGAGGGAGAGCTATTATCAGGGGCTTGGATGGACAACCCTGTCTGTCGGCGATTCTTATCTCAATCTCGGCGAAATCGAGAAAGGGAGAAAAATACTTGAAGATGCGGGGATGCATTTCAAAAAGGCAAGGCTTCCCTTCGGCGATATGATTGCAGAGGGATTGATCGCATATTCTTATATATTGGAGGGGGATTATAAAAAAGGAGCGGAATTATCTAAAATGGTTTTTAAGAAAATCGAGGAGAGCGGTTTTGAGGAGATTAAATGGAAGATGAGATATGAGTTTGCAAAGGTCTTATTCAGGGAGGCAAGGGATTTGGACAAAGAGATTCCATCCCTATCGAAAATCTCCGATGCTGCCGAAGGAGAAAAGGTCAAAAGAAAAATGCTTGAGAGAAACCGTCCAAAGGGCGAGGCATTAAGCTGGCTCCTCGGCGAAGACAGCTCAAAGAGACTCATCGGATTAATGGATACCCTCGAAAAAACCACGAATAAAGATGAAATGCTCGTTTCGGTCAAGTCTCTGAACAATATCTTGAAAGAAACTGCATATCAAAATTATATGGGGGCTGTCGGGCATATTGAATCCATCAGGGCAAATTTGGAGACGGATATAAATAAGAGGCTCTTTCAGGCGAATAAACAGGATGTATACAGAGATGCCATACTGCTTGCGCTGGACTTATATGGACCTGCACCTGCACTGGAGATTCTCGAGAGGGCGAAGGCAAGGTCGTTTTTAGATTTGCTGGCAAACCGTCAGTTGATGGTAAAGGATGAGAATTTAAGCAGACAGGAGAGGGAGCTTAAATTTAAGATAGGGGAGATTCAGGCGAGGCTTTATGAAGAGGAAAAAGGCGGGAAAGAAGATATTGTCTCATCCCTAAAATCAGAGCTTGAGACAGGGCTTGGAAAATACAGGGATTTGGTCATAAGCATAAAGAGGGAGAATCCTGACTTTGCCTCGCTTATTACAGTATCTCCTATGAAATCGGATGAGATAAAGAGATTGACACCTGAAGATATAACCCTGATAGAGTATTATATGGCTGAGGACAGATTATTAATCTGGACGGTTGATTCAAAGGATATAAATATAGCGGTGCTGCCTATCGGCAGGGATGCAATAATAGAGAAAATAAGAGGGTATAGGGATACTGTTGTCCAACCTCGTAGTGAGCGAAGCGAATCTATTAAAAATGGGGAATTGAAAAAGGTATCCTCAGAGCTATACGACATACTCATAAAACCTCTCAAGCCTTATATAAAAGGAAAGAAAATCTGCGTCGTTCCATTTGACGCCCTCCACTATCTGCCGTTTCAGGCATTATGGAATGGAGAGAAATATTTAATAGAGGAATATTCACTTTTCTATCTGCCCAGTGCATCGGTCATGAAATTTACCTTTGATAAGAGGAGACAAAAAGGGGAAAGGCTTATTGCATTTGGAAATCCCGATTTGGGCAATCCTGCATTGGATTTGCCATTTGCACAGAAAGAGGTTGAGATGATTTCAACCCTGTATAAAGAGCCTGTCCAGCTTTACAGAAAGGATGCGAATGAAGATAGGGCAAAGAAGATTTCAGCGGATTTTGATATAATCCACTTCGCCACCCATGCAGAATTTAGCGACATTGACCCGATGTATTCAAATATACGGCTTTCAAACGATGATAAAGAGGACGGCAGGTTTGAATCAACAGAGGTTTTCTCTCTGAATATTAAGCCATATCTGGTAGTATTAAGCGCATGTAAGACTGGACTCGGCGCTATAACAAGCGGCGACGAAATAATAGGAATGAACAGGGCATGGATATATGCAGGCACGCCGTCGGTTATTTCGAGCCTGTGGAGCGTGAGCGATATATCAACCTCATTTCTCATGGAGGAATTTTATAAGAACCTGAAAGGGAAACCAAAGGATGAGGCATTGAGGGATGCGGATATTTCTTTGATTAAGAGCAAGGACTATTCCCACCCCTTCTACTGGGCGCCGTTTTACTTGACCGGGGATTTTATGTAGAGCCAAAACCTGATTTCACCACAAAGACACAAAGGACATAAAGAAAAGAGAAAGAGATAAAAATTTAAACAGATTTCTTTTTATTTTATTCCCTTTGTGATCTTTGTGCCTTTGTGGTAAAAGGGTTTTAAGGGAGGTGCAATATGAAAATAAAAGATGTAAACAGTGTTTTAATCTTTAGTTCGTTATCATTTTTCCTTTTGTGGGGATGTCAGACTGCCGAGAAGGGGGCTTTGAAGGCAGAAGAAAAACCCGCACAGGTCAGAAGCTCAGGGTTAAATGAGGCTGTCCAGACATTAAGCCAGACGATTTCATCTGTAGAGGTTATTAAGGGTAAAAATGTTGGAATCGGAGAATTTACCAATCTCGATGGCGAAGGCAGCCAGCTTGGAAAAAAGACAGCCGACGGCATTGAGTTTGAGCTTGTTAAACTGGTGTCAGGCAAGAGATTTCAGGTTGTTGACAGAAAAAACTTTGCGCAGATCGCAAAGGAATGGGAGCTTCAGCTTTCTGGTGTCGTTGATGAGTCGTCTGCAAAAAAGGTTGGAAATCTTTTGGGGCTGGATGTGCTTATAACAGGCACAATATCCGAGGCTGGAAAGGATATAGAGGTAAAGGCAAAAATACTCGATACAGGAAGCGGCAGGATATTGGGCGGCGCAGAGGCAAAGATAAAAAAAGATGAAGAGGTTTCAAAAATGTTTACTGCCCTCACCAAGGCAGAGGATAGCTCTATATTTAAACAAAAAGGGGAGGCAGGTTCAGAGGAGAAGATAAAGATTGATTTATGGGCTGACCAAAAGGGTTATCACATTGGAGAAAATCTAACCATTAATTTCAAGGCTGACAGAGATTGCTATGTAACCCTCGTAGATGTGGGAACAAGCGGAAATGTCCATATCCTTTTTCCTAATCGCTTTTCTTCAGGTAATAAGGTAAAGGCTAATGAAATTTATTCGGTTCCGGGCAAGGGGGATGGTTATAAAATTGCCGTGCAGGGTCCGCAGGGAACGGAGATAGTAAGGGCTATTGCAACTCTAAAGCCTATCGGATTCATAGATACAGATTTCTCCGGCACAAGGTCTGTCTTTAAATCTGTAGATAAAAATATTCCTGCATTTACAAGGGATTTAAGCATCGAGGCATCGGAAACACCTCCTTCAAACAGGGGAGAAAACCTTATAAGGATAGAGATTAAGTGACCCCCACACCTATTCCTGCAGGAGTAAGCTAATGTTTTGAGGAAAATTGCCGAATAATAAGATAGGCAAAAAGGTATATTTAATATCGGGGTTAATAAAATGAGAATAGATTCCTTACAATCAAATACCAATATAACAGAGGGCGGAAGGGCTGAATCTGTGAGGGCATCAAATGCTCCAGCCGCAGATTACACAAAATCAACGGGGTATGCTGTAAGTGATATTGTTTCAATATCTCAGGAGGCGAGGGATATTGAAAATAAGATGGCAGCAAAGGAAAAGGCTTTTAATGAAAAAATCAAAGAAAATGCCAATCGTGATAAAAATAATCAGCCTGCCGGAAACCTCCTCATGATGGCAAAGAGATATTTGGATTATTATCTCAATGACAGCAAAGACCTTGCTATAAAGGTTCTGGATAAAGATACAAAAAAGGTTATAAAAGAGATACCCCTGAAGGAAGAGCAGAAATTGAGAGCATCTATTGAAAAGATGGTTGAAGAAATGAGCGATTCTGGCTGACCGTCATATCAAATATCCGATAAAAAATAAATTCCATTATCATACAGATTTTCTCGCCTTAAAGAAATTTCTTTTTTCCCTTATTTTATGCTATCTTATGAGCGATTTATGGCTCATTTTTACCCCCTCTCTTACATGAAGAGCCTTAATAATTAAACCATTAAATGAACAGGGAATATCTATGGAATTCAGGAAAAGATTAAAAAAGGGTATTGTTATTTTTGATGGTGCAATGGGGACACAGATTCACTTGTTAAAGCCATCTGATAAAGATTATTTAAATAAGACAGGGTGCTCCGAGATTTTAAATTTGACAATCCCCGATAAGATTCAAAGGATTCATGAGAGTTATCTGTCTGCCGGTGCAGATGTAGTAGAAACAAATACCTTTGGTGCTAACGAGATAGTGCTTTCCGAGTATAACATAGCGGATAGAGTGGAAGAAATTAACATCAGGGCAGCAGAAATTGCAAAGGGGGCTGCAAGGAAGTTTTCAGATACAAAGCCGAGGTTTGCTGCAGGCTCGATGGGTCCAGGAACAAAACTGGCAAGCCTCGGGCATACAACTTATGATAGGCTCTATGAATCCTATTTCAGGCAGGCAAAGGCATTGATTCGTGGAGGTGTTGACCTTTTTATCATAGAGACCTGCCAGGACCCGCTGCAAATCAAGGCATGTATTAATGCAGTAAGGGATGCAAATAATCTATCAGATACAGACCTTCCCATAATTGTTTCGGTAACTATTGAAACCACAGGAACTCTGCTCATTGGAACGGAGCTAATCGCAATTTCTGCAATCGTAAGTCCATTTAACATTGATGCCCTCGGAATAAACTGCGCTATGGGACCGGATACAATGGGACCCTATGTCAGGGAATTATCAAAAAATTTTAATGGGCCAATCATCGTCATGCCGAATGCAGGGATCCCTCAAAATATCGATGGAGAGGTTGTATATTCATTATCCAGAGAGGAATTTGTTAAATGGCTTGTATCCTTTGTAAAAGAAGATGGTGTTCGGATTGTCGGCGGATGCTGCGGGACAGACCCTTCTTATATCGAGGAATTATCAAAAAACCTTAAAGGTGTAAGTCCCGGCAAGAGAGCGATTGAAATCAAACCGGCGATTGCGAGTATCTATTCAAGCGTATCATTATCTCAGGATCCCGCCCCGCTCTTTTTAGGAGAGAGGACAAATACAAACGGCAGCAAGAAATTTAGAGAGTTTTTATTGAATAATGATTTTGAAGGGATGCTGTCCGTTGCTCTGGAGCAGGAAAAGAGCGGCGCCCATGCACTTGACCTCTGCGTTGCATATACCGGGAGAAACGAGATTTCAGACATGAGGGAAGCGGTAATTAGATTTGCCAGAAGAATAAAAATTCCTCTTGTAATTGACACTACCGATACCAATGTTATGGAAGATGCTTTAAAAAACTACGGAGGAAGGGCAATAATCAATTCCATTAACCTTGAAGACGGAGAGGAAAGGGCTCATAGAATTTGTAAAATTGCAAAGAAATTCGGTGCCGCCCTCATCGCCTTGACAATAGATGAAAAGGGAATGGCACATGAGGTCGGTAGAAAACTGGAGATTGCAAGAAGGCTTTATGATATAGCAGTTAATAAAAACAATTTAAGTCCTTCGGATTTGATATTTGACCCCCTGACCTTTACGCTGGGGAGCGGTGATGAGAGCCTTAAAAATGCAGGAATTAACACCTTAAATGGAATAAAGGAAATAAAGAAAGAATTTTCAGAGTCCTTTACAGTCCTCGGTCTTTCCAATATCTCCTTTGGACTCAAGGCGCACTCACGGGAGATACTCAATTCAGTCTTCTTAGGTGAGGCAATTAAATCAGGTCTCGATATTGCAAATCCACTCTTAAAATTTATCGAATACTTCGACAAAAAGGAGGGTATTTCACCGGCACAGAAGGAAGAACTTGAATCCCAAGACATAGATACTCGGATTAAAAATAAAATAATTTCAGGAAACCCCTTAAATCTTGAGAATCTGCTGCATCAAAAATTAAAAGAAGACAGGGCAGTCAATATAATTAATACCATCCTGATTCCGGCAATGAAGGTGGTAGGGGATTTATTTGGCAGCGGGAAAATGCAGCTCCCCTTTGTCCTCCAGTCGGCTGAAACTATGAAGTTTGCAGTGGATAAGCTTACTCCATTCATGGAAAAAACAGGCGAGGAGTCTGTTGTGAAGATCGTTCTTGCCACAGTAAGAGGGGATGTCCATGACATAGGTAAAAATCTGGTCAATATAATCCTTACAAATAACGGCTTTAAGGTATATGACCTCGGAATAAAATGCGAGATAGATACCATGATAAAAAAGGCAGAGGAGATTAAAGCAGTCGCTATCGGGATGAGCGGTCTGCTTGTAAAGTCAACGGTTGTTATGAAAGAGAATATCGAGGAGATGAAAAAGAGAAATATCAGGATACCTGTGCTTCTCGGCGGGGCTGCCTTAAATAAAAGATATGTAGATGAGGTCTGCTCCCCGATTCTGGACAGCCCCGTAGTATACTGTCATGATGCCTTTGCCGGTTTATTGGCAATGAATCAGATAAAGGATGGGACACTTAAAAAAGAGGGTGCAAATATTGTAAGGCAAGAAGTTTTAACGGATTTCAAAACTGCAAAAATCGAGACAATCGAAAAATTGTCCTTTTCCCATGCTATACCAAAGCCGCCGTTTCTTGGCTCAAGGGTTGTTACTGATATTGATATAGATGAGGTTTATACATATCTGACCGAAGAGGTCATATTCAGGGGGAGATGGGGCTATAGAAGGCTGAATCTCAGTAAGGAAGATTATGAGAGGCTGATATCCGATGAGGTAAGACCTGAATTTGTAAGGCTTAAAGAAAGATGTAAAAAAGAAAAATTATTCGAGCCAAAAGTCGTATATGGCTACTATTACTGCAACAGCATCGGGGACAGCATACTCATTTATGAAAACGATTCGGATAGGGTATCGTTAAAATTTGATTTCACGAGACAGAGAAAGTCGCCCTTCAGGTCTATACCTGACTTTATTTTAGGAAAAGATACGGACAAAAAGGATATAATCGTCTTTCAGATAGTCACAATTGGAGACAGGGCAATTAAAGAATCAAAAAGGCTCTATGAAGAAAATCATTATCGGGATTATCTATTACTTCACGGACTGAGTGTCGAAGTGACAGAGGCGCTTGCAGAGATGTGGCATAAGAAGGTCAGGGAGGAGTTAAATATTCTGGAATACGACGGGACTGGAATCTCTGATTTCATTGTCCAGAAATACAGGGGAGCAAGGTATTCCTTTGGTTATCCCTCATGCCCGAGCCTTGAGGAAAATGCAAAGGTTATTACACTTCTGCAGGCAGAAAGGATAGGTGTATCCCTGACCGACAACGATCAGATGGTTCCCGAGACAACTACTTCAGCATTTATCATCCACCATCCGCAGGCTAAATACTTTACCACCACACCTTGACCGCAGGGCAAGGTGTG
>JACQEW010000224.1 GCA_016200365.1 Nitrospinota bacterium | reverse complement strand
GCCCCAGTATAACAATGGCAACCATTACCTCGAGGAGGGTGAAACCCCATTGAAGATTGACGATTGAAGATTGAATATTGAAGATTTTAAAATTCCTCAATTTTGCATTTTGCAATTTGCATTTTTCATTTTTCATTTTTCACTCCCCATTCTTCAATCTTCAATCGCCAATCTTCAATACCTTGACCCTTCCGGTAAACATATCTGCATCTATACTTAACACCCTGTCTTCGTCTTTCAATTTAACCAATATCACCCCTCCGCTGGAGCTTCCCTGAGGAGAAAATTCGACACGGACAACCCCGTCTCTTATAATATCATTGCTATCCCTGCTGCTCTTAAAGCCCTCGATCTCTATTTCATGGTCAATAGTTTTTAATAAAAATCCCCCTTTTTCCCCCTTTGATAAAGGGGGGTTAGGGGGGATTTTTGTCAATTGAGGATATTTTGAAATCCAGTATTTCTTCTCCTCTATATCCAGAAAAAAGAATTGTGGGGTCTTGGTGGATATTGCCTGACTTCTTGCAAATCTAAGTGTGGCGGAAATCTCCTTTACTGTGGTCTTTATTTTAATATTTGATAGGGAGCGGGTCATAAGAGGGGGGACAAGGGCTGCTATAATACCGATAAGTGTCATTACAACGATGAGCTCAAGAAGGGAAAAACCTCTCTTATTTTTTACAATACTGCAAAAACCTTTTTCTGAACGACTTTTTATTTTTCCTTTTAATCCATAGTGTAGTGATTTAAAAAGTAGAGTAAAAGGAAAAATAACGGAAGTGAAGAAAAAGGTTTTTGCAGTATACCCATTCATTCCAGTCCCTTCCAGCTTACAATATCCAAATTGTTCCCGTCTCCTCCGGGCGCGCCGTCAGCGCCATAAGAAATTATATCGTAGTCTCTTCCATCCTCTCCTGGCGATTTGTATTCGTATTCTTTTCCCCATGGGTCTTTTGGAATCTCTTTCTTGAGATATGGCTTCAATGCCTTCAATCCTTCATCTGTATTGGGATAGCGGTGTTTCTCCAGACGATAGAGGTCAAGAGCCTCTCCGAACATGGCTATCTGAGCCGCAGCATCTTTCTGTCTCGCCTTATCCACATGACCGAAAAATTTGGGACCCACAAGCGCTGCCAGCAGACCAAGTATCACCATAACCACCAGAAGCTCGATAAGCGTAAAACCCCTCTGGGAATTGACGATTGACGATTGACGATTGAAGATTTTCTTTAATTTTACATTTTGCATTTTGCATTTTGCATTTTGCATTTTTTAATTCCTCCTTTACATCGGTATATCATTCACACTGAATATCGCCATAAGCATGGAAATGACAATAAACCCTACTATAAGACCCATTAATAATATCATCATCGGCTCTAACAGTGCAATAAGGCTCTTTACCGAGCTCTGCACCTCAGTATCGAAGGTATCTGCAACCTTTATCAACATATCCTCCAACTTGCCTGTCTCCTCCCCCACTTTAATCATGTGGACAGCCATTGCAGGGAAAACACCGCTTTCCCTCAAAGGCTCCGATATTCCTCCGCCTTCTTTGATTCTCTTATGTATCCCTTCCATCGCCTTTGATACAACCGAATTTGTAATGGTATCCTTTGTTATAAAGAGCGACTGAAGTATCGGGACTCCGCTTCTGACAAGGGTTCCGAGTGTTCTGGCAAATCTCGATACCTCTATCTTCCTCTGAAGCGAGCCTATCAGGGGCATCTTCAATTTCAAAGAATCCCAGTTGAATTTACCCGATTCCGTGTCCAAATAACCCTTTATTAAAACCCCTATAAAAATCAAGCCGAGTATTATAAGCCACCAGTAATTGGTAAGAAAGAAGCTTACATTAAGGAGTATCTGTGTTGATGTAGGCATAGCCTGTCCTATATCGGAAAATATCTTTGCAAATTTAGGTATCACAAAGGTCAGGAGGATTGTTACCGCACCTCCGCCGATAATAGTGAGCAGGGTCTGATATACAAGGGCGGAGCGTATGTTGTCCCTTAAATTCTCAGAGCTTTCCAGAAAATGTGCAAGCCGCTGTAAGATAGCCTCCAATACACCGCCCTCCTCTCCTGCCTTGATCATACTCACATACAATTTTGAAAAAACCCTCGGATGTTTTGAGAGGGCATCGGCAAATGTGCTGCCGCTGTGGACATTTTTCTGGATATTGTCCAGTATCGTTTTGAGCCTCTTTTTCTCTGCAAGCTCTACGAGTATCGAGAGGCTCTTATCGAGGGGAAGACCGGAATTGGTGAGAGTTGCAATCTGCTGGGTAAAGAGCATCAAATCCTTTCTGCTTACCCCTGTAAAAAGCTGAAAGCTGAAAGCTGAAAGCTGAAAGCCTTTTGATTCCCCTTCTTTTTCTACCTTTATTGGAAGCAGTTGAAGTCCGTGGAGTCTGTTTATGACCAGACTTTCATCCTTTGCCTCTATAGTCCCTTCAATCATCTTCCCCGTCCTGTCTGTCGCTTGATAAACAAATACCGGCATATTATTATTTCCTCACCTTATAATAATCCCGAATAATGCACGCTTTTTTTGGGTTTATCTCGTAACTGCTCAATAAGTTGAGGTAATAAATAATTTTTTCCTTAATTCCCCCCCTGAATGCAGCTATCAGGGGTGGATACAGGGGGTTGTCACCTCAACTTATTGAGCAGTTACTTTATCTCTATGAATCGGGAAACAACTTATCCTTCAAAGGCTCTGGAATAAGTGATATTAAATCTCCCCTATACTCCAAAAGACGCATAATGTCAGCCATATCCTTCTGCCTCTTGCTTGCCCGTCTTGTTTTATCCATTGCCGCCCATATCTTGCCCTGAAAAACATCCTCGATTTCCGCCACCGGCATATCATAGCCGAGAATTTTTTTTAGAGAGGCTCTCTCGATAAATGATTGATACCGCGGGTCAGTTTGTATCTGGATGCGAAGGTCAGATGCCGATTCGGTTATATTGATGCTATTAGAGAATTCCGTAACAGAATATCGCTTCTTGAGCATATCGAGCAAAAGGGCAATGTCATCGGCAGCAATAACCACATCGAGGTCAAGACTGACAACAGGCTCGGCATAGGCATTAACTGCCAGCCCTCCTATAGCACAAAACCTGACTTTTGTTTTTTCCAGGATATCAAGAAATTCCTGTAAAAAATCACCTTTATTATTAGCTATTCTACTTACGAATTCTTTTTCTGTCATTTATCTACCTTTCAGTCCTTACGACTACCTTATCTTCAAAAAACTCGGAAGGCAGCCCCTTACCTCGCATATATTATAAACCGCTCCATTCCAGCTGGCATAACAGCCACTGGTTTTTGCACACCGTCAAAGTTCACCTCTTCCTCTTTCTTTTGTTTGATTTTAACCCCGCGATACAAGCCGAGCATTATATCTCTGTTTAATCTCGGCACTTCCTTGTCCACATAATCCCTTAACCTTGTGAACGGCAGTATGTTTCCTTCATAAGATGCCTTGCCGTCAAAGCCTTTGAGCATTGACAGTGTAAATACCCCTCCCTTAGATGTTTCAACCCCTGCATCCTGTCTCGATGTCCCTGAATATACTATTGCATTCACATCATGGATGTCCTTTACAAGTTTTTTTATATCTGTCTTATTATCCGAAAATACCTCTCCAGCCTGGCAGGTATCCACTATCACCACCCGTCTGCCCATCGTCTTATCCAATATGCTGTGCAGCCGTTTCCAGTCAAGGCTTGTGCCCTCTTTCATGCTGAGCTGTTCACCCCATGCGGATAATATCTTTGTGTCCGCAGTTACAAAGTGGTAGCTGCCCTGCGCATCCGTTACCCCATGACCTGCTAAAAATAGTATCGTTGTGTCTAAAGCCCCTGCCTTTTCTGTCTGCTCCCTTAATGCCTTTTCCACCATATCGGATGTTATTACCGTATCCTTGTCCCCGAATGCTTTTATCGGGGATTTGTCATCTGTCAGGATTTTAATATCAACCTTTTTATAGAGTGTCCCTTCCAATTTTTGTAACTGTGCGGCTATTCCCCTTGCATCGAGCGGGGGAGATTTAAGCTGCTGTTCTAATGGCAGCTCAGGATAATGGCTTATGCCGGCTGCCACAACATAGAGTGTCCCCTTACCGTATTGCGACCCTTTAGTTTCGCTTTCAACTGTGGTTTCATGGCTGTTTTCCGCCCACTGGTTTTCCACCGTAACCCTTATGTGATTTTTCTTTTCAAACAGGGCTGCCGTATATTTCAGAATATCCCCGGGTTTTGCGCCTTTTAATTCCCGTTCTGTCTCAGTTAATACCTGCGCCCCGTTTATGTAAAGGGTTATCCGTTCAGGGGCTGTAGTTGT
>JACQEW010000223.1 GCA_016200365.1 Nitrospinota bacterium | reverse complement strand
TGAACGGATCCTATTTAAGATATATCGGTTTAAAGCGAACCGAGGCAGCGGTTGGAATGATGAATTTAGTTTACAACCTTTTTCGGTATGAGCAAATAAAGAGGTTAAAGCTTGTGGAGGTTGCGTAACGGCTAAGAAAAAAGGGGAAATGAGAAGTAAAAAAGCCAAAAGAGCCAGAGAAACAACCGCGTGATATCACTCAATTTGTTAATTTTGTAGGTAAGAACGTAGGTTTTACGAAAATTTTAAGAAAAAAATTTGAGAAATCGGAAAATTCTTTTAAAAAACTAGTTTTTGGAAGTGCCCTCAATCATTATTTGGTTCACTTTTTGCATTGCTAAAATTTTTTTAGTTCCTATTTTTTTCCCCGTCTTTATACGCCTGATTTTTTGTATGGTTTCTTTGTCGTCAGCAGTAGCTAATGCGTGGTGGTTTGGACATAGGAGTATTGCGTTTTCTTCACAGTTAGCTCCGCCTTCGGAGAGAGGAACTATATGATGTCTATGCAAGGTTACTTTAAAATCGCATAATGCACATTTTCTGTATTTGCTCATGACGTCACCATTTTTCTTCAAATGCTTTGTTTAGTCGCTCTCCTGAGAGCTTGACGTAGGACTGCGCTATTTCTAGTGTAGTGTCTCTAATTAGATAGGAGATTGGTTTTCATGGATAGAGTATAGAACTTAAGAAGAATGGTTGTCGGAAAAATTTAGAAAAATTTAGAAATATCTGGAGTAAACCCCGTTAGAAAGTCTTTGTCTTTCTAACGGAAAGGCTTACATGGGGCATTAAACCCCGTGTTCGCTATAAAAGGATTTTTGGGACTTTCTAACGGGGTAAATTTAGGGGGGCTTTAGGTCATTTGGGAAGTAAAGGGATTCCCCCCATATATATAGGTATGGGAATGTGACATTAAATAACTGATAACTTTTATCCATAGGCAACTTTCTTTGATGCCCTTCTTTTAGGCAGAGGTAATATTTTATCTAATTGATTTGTAGTATCTTCTAACTCATTATAAAATTTTTCACTAAAATCGTGATCTGCCCACCATGCCCGCTCTTCATCTTCTGATTTAAATTTTGGTATTTCGCTAATTGAGTCAATTATTTTTCTTTCTTTTTTTCTCATTTTCTCTTACCCCCTTTTCGCAAATATAATTTTCTATCAGTGCTACTCATCTCATAAGCACTTATAGGGCGTATTAATTTTTCTCCCAGTGCAGAAGCTCTAATAGTATAAATAATTCTCAGATATTTGCCAGATACCTCGCTTCTACCAAGCAAAATATGGCGTGCCTCTCCATGTATATTGTTTTTCCCTAATGAAAACCTATGGGGGTCAAGAAATGTATCTTCAATCTCCCAATCATGCACGCCGTGTCTGAAAAGATTTTTATTGATATTACCATCATCCCAATCAAATTTCATCAGCTTACCACCTTTAAAGAAATCTTATCAGACTCAAGATAGGCTGTCAAAAGGAAATTATGTAAAAGGAATTTTATTTCATCCCCGCCCTTACGGGTGGGGCTTTCTAACGGGGTAAAGAGGATACACTCTTACTCTCATTATCGCATAAGTGTGGGGCTGTCCATGTGGTATTATAAAAAGGATATTCAGTAGTGTCTAAAAAAAACTTGAAATCCGTAAGCCACTGGGAGATAATTTTAATAGTAGATAATAACTGACAACAAGTTAAAATTTATGGTTATGTGTTTGTAATACTCTAACATTAGATGGTCATAAACTTAGCAATCTTTGATGATATTTTACAAAGATTGGATACAACTGAAAAAATTTTTAAGCTCGAAGGGCTTCACAGCTTGCCTTCAAAGGCATTTTTTATAACCCGCCTGCATAAAGCCCTATCTAAGCCTGTCATGATAATTACATCCGGTCAGGATGAGGCGGAAAAGCTTCTATCAGATATAAATTTCTTCCTCGGTCTCAGCTCCGAGCCACGAACCCCGAACCCCGAACCACAAATTTATTATTTCCCTCCATGGGAGGTAATCCCTTATGAGCCTATCTCCCCGCACAAAGACATATCAGGCGAGAGGCTGAAAACCCTTAGCTCCGTCTTAGAAAGGGCAAGGGATGAGAATTTTATACTCATTACCCCTGTTGAATCGCTGGCTCAAAGAGTATTACCAAAGGAGATATTGAGAGATAATATTTTAAGATTCAGTGCAGGAGATTCTGTAGAGAGAGACCTCATATCCGAGTATCTGGTAACAAGCGGTTACAAAAGCTCTGATCTGGTCGAAGATAAAGGGGAATTCAGTATAAGGGGAGGGATACTCGATATATATCCTCCTGATGCCGATAACCCTTTTCGCATGGAGTTTATGGGGGATGAGATTGATTCAATACGGGAGTTCGATTCTTCCACACAGAGGTCTATAAAAGAGATTGGCGATGTAAAAATAGTTCCTGCAAGGGAATTGATAATTACAGAAGACAGAATACAGAAGCCTGCCCCTGCAAGCAGTAAGCAGGGGACAGAAGACAGAAATATTAAAATAATTACAGATAGGATTAAAGCCGGATTATCCGTCCCCGGAATTGAAAAATTAGCCCCATATTTTTATGAAAGGATGGATACTTTATTCGACTATATTCCTTCGGATGCGATTGCGGTTTTAGACGAGCCCCCGGATATTTACAAAAAAATAGAAGATTTCTGGAAAATAATAAATGAAGAATACGAGAAGGCAATAATGAGGGAGGAGATTTTCCCTAAACCCCCGGAACTCTATATATCCGAAGATGAGATGAGAAAGACTTTAGAGTCGAGAACATGTATTCAATTGACGGCGCTGAAGCTTTCCGATGAATCAATCCCCCATTGTCCCCCTTTAGTAAAGGGGGGTGTAGGGGGATTTGACACAAAATCAGTAGACCCATTTCGAGGCAATCTCGATATATTTTTAGAAAGCCTGAATAAATGGATTGTGCAGGGATTAAAGGTGATTATAGTAAGTCATACCGAAGGGCAGGCAGAGAGGCTGAAAGAGATACTTGCAGAAAATGAGATCGGGGCGGAAATACAGAAGTCGGGAGTCGGGAGTCGGGAGTCGGAAATTACTATTGTTATCGGAAAGTTATCAAGGGGAATCATTGTTCCTTCAGAGAAATGTGTGTTTATTACAGAAGAAGATATATTTGGTCCATCAAGAAGACTAAAGATAAAAAGGAGGGTAAAAAGGGAGAGTTTCAACACAGGCTTGAGAGACTTGAAAATAGGCGATTATATAGTCCATGTAGATTACGGTATAGGGCAGTATCTCGGGACAAGGGATATTAATGCAGGCGGGGCGGTTGAAGAGTTTCTTGAGATAGAGTATGCGGACAGCGAGAAGCTTTATATATCAATGGAAGGATTAAGGCTTATACAAAAACATGTAGGAAGCGGAGGCATTGCACCGCCCCTCGACAAGATGGGGGGGACATCATGGATAAAGACAAAGGATAGGATAAAGAAAACGATAAGAGAGATGGCGAGGGAACTGCTCAGGATTTATGCTGCGAGGGAGATTGTCAAAGGCTTTGCCTTTTCACCCGATGCACACTGGCACCAGGAGTTTGCCGACTCCTTTGAATACGAAGAGACAGAGGACCAGTTTCAGGCTATTCAAGAGGTAATAGCCGATATGGAAAAGGATAAACCCATGGACAGGCTCGTATGCGGGGATGTGGGTTACGGAAAGACAGAGGTTGCGATGCGGGCTGCATTTAAGGCGGTATTCGACGGCAGGCAGGCGGCGATCCTTGTGCCTACCACCATACTCGCCCAGCAGCATTTCCAGACCTTCGGCGACAGGTTCCATTCCTTTCCTGTAAAGATAGAGGTCTTAAGCCGTTTCAGGAGCAAGGCTGAGCAGGAGAGGGTTATCAAAGGGCTCGCCGACGGAAGTGTGGATATTGTAATAGGGACGCACCGCCTGCTTCAGAAGGGTATAGAGTTCAAAAAACTGGGACTGCTCATCATAGACGAAGAGCAGAGATTCGGTGTTGCCCATAAGGAGAGACTAAAGAAGATGAGGGAAACAGTGGATGTCCTCACACTTACGGCTACACCGATTCCGAGGACGCTTCACCTGTCTCTGTCGGGTGTCAGGGATTTAAGCATTATTGATACTGCTCCGCAGAACAGGCTCGCTATAAAGACATTTGTAAGGAGATTCGACGACGAGCTTATAAAGCAGGCGATATTGAGAGAGCTCGACAGGGAGGGGCAGGTATTCTTTGTCCATAACAGGGTGGAGAGCATCTATTCTATGGCAGGATATGTTCAGAGGCTTGTCCCTGAGGCGAAAATAGCGGTCATACACGGTCAGATGGATGAGAAGGAGATGGAAAAGATAATGCTTAAATTTATAAACATGGAATATAATATCCTTGTATGCACCACCATAATCGAATCGGGTCTTGACATACCTGCTGCCAATACAATTATAATTAACCGTGCGGATAAATTGGGTCTTGCGCAGTTGTACCAGCTTAGGGGGAGGGTCGGCAGGGAGAGGCATCAGGCTTATGCCTATCTATTTATACCCGGCGAAGATGTCCTGTCGGAGGCTGCAAGAAAAAGGCTCACGGCTATAGAGGAATTGAGCGAGCTTGGAAGCGGGTTCAAGCTTGCGGCAAAGGATATGGAGATAAGGGGCGCCGGGAATATCCTTGGAGCCGAGCAGTCGGGGTATATAGCATCGGTAGGTTTTGATCTATACTGCAAGCTGATGGAGGAGACAGTAAAGGAGTTGAAGGGGGAGACTGTAGAAGAGTCAATCGAACCTTCTATGAAGCTGAGCATAAAGGGACATATTCCAAAGGGGTATGTGCATGACCTCAATCAGAGGCTTGACATATACAGGAGACTCGATATGTTGGATACCTTAGAGGATGCGGGCAGGTTTAGAGACGAATTAAATGATAGATACGGGGATATGCCAGAGCCTGTTGAGATACTAATTTCAACGGCGGAATTAAAGATACTCTCGAGGATTCTGAAGATAGAAAAGGTAGATATGACAGGGAGCTGGATGACGCTTACATTTAACAGGTCTACACCGGTTTCTGCCGACAAGATTATGAGATTTATGAAAACCTGTGGTGAGCGAAGCGGATCCAAGGATTCAATCGGTTCGGCAGTCTCACGATGTAACGGAATAAAGTTTCTCTCTGAAGATACAATTCAGCTTTCCATCGGCGACGGCGACTGGAGAAGGAGATACTCGGAATTGAAAAATAGCTTGCAGATTCTTGCATCTGCATGTTAAAAATAAAAAGTTATGAGTTATGAGATAAGAATCAGAAGCAAGAAGCAAGAAGCAAGAAAGAAGAGTCTATTCTCTTGCCTCTTGCCTCTTGCCTCTTGCCTCCTGTTTCTTGCCTCCTGTCAAAAGTCGTCGGAGCCTCCTCCTGTGAAAAAGGAGATAAAGGTTATTGCTGTTGTAAACGGAGAAAAGATAACTGCCGATGAATTCGAAAAGGAGTTTTCAATTTTAAGAAAAAAAAACAGGCTGGATGAAGTTGCCGAAAGGGAGCAGATTCTTATGCTTAAAAAGAGCCTGCTGGACCAGCTTATCGAAAAGAGATTGCTGCTGCAGGAGGCGGGGAGCTTAAAACTGTCCGTTACAGATACAGAGACGGAAGAAGCAGTGAAAAGGATTGCGGCCGGTTATCCCCAGGGGGTAATGCAGGAGATGCTGAAAAATGAGGGGATAAGCATGGGAGAGTGGAGGAATAAATTAAGAGAAAATATGCTTATAGAAAAGCTGATAGCATACAGGCTTAAAGGAAATAGCGATGTCAGCGACAGGGATATTGATTCATATTTTAAATCGCATTCAAAGGATTTTACAAAGCCCCTTCAGGCTCATGTCCGTCAGATAGTCGTTAAGAGCGAAGAAGATGCGCTCGTCGTCCGCTCGGAATTGCTCAAGGGAGGGGACTTTGCAAAAATCGCAATGGAAAAATCCATAGCTCCCGAGGCGAAAAAAGGCGGCGACCTGGGGTTCTTCAGCGAGGGGCAGATGCCTCAGGAATTCGATGTGATATTTAAGATGAAGGTCGGGGAGATCGGCTATCCTGTAAAAACACCTTATGGATACCATATATTTAAGCTGATAGAGAAACGGGAAGCACGGAAGATGGAGCCTCTTGAAATAAAAGAGAAGGTCAGAAGGATATTGGCAAAAGGAAAACACGATGAGGCTTTAAAAAACATGATAACCTCCCTAAGAGAGAATGCAAAGATAGAAATAAAGGAGACAATGTGAAAACAGAAGACAGAAGACAGAAGTCAGAAGTCAGAAGCAAGAAGCAAGAAGCAAGAAGTCGGAAGACAGAATATTTTTACTCTGTCCTCTGTCCTCTGTCTTCTGTTATCTGTTATCTGTTTTCTGTCTTCTGTCTTCTGTCTTCTGCCAATGCCATGGTTGTTGATAAGATTGCGGCAAGGGTAAACGGGGATATTATACTTATGAGCGAGGTAAAGGGGAGGAGTTTTCAGATTCTATCGAGCGTTCAAAAAAAGGATAAGAACATCGAAGCCGATGATATTTCCAAAATAGAAAAGGATGTACTGAACGATATGATTGAAGAAAAACTCATGATGCAGTTTGCCGGTGATAACAATATTAAGGTTTCAGATGAAGATGTAAGAATGGCTCTTGAGGATATAAAAAGGCAGAATAATTTTACCGATGAAATATTGGAGGAGGCGATTAAAAGGGACAACATAAGCATCGGCGATTACAAAGAAATATTGAAAGAGCAGATTGTTATCTCCAGAATTTTTAACCAGGAGGTAAAATCCAAGGTTCATGTGGATGAGAAGGAGATACAAAAATATTATGAAGGGCATCGCAGCGAGTTTACAATTCCCGAAGAGGCGAGGGTAAGGCATATAATGTTTATTTATAACGAAGAGACCGACAGCAGTAAAGAAGAGGCTGTTAAAAATAGGGCTGCCGATGTATTGAATAAAATCAGGGAGGGGGAGGATTTTGCCCGGCTTGCATCAATCTATTCAGAAGACCCCTCATCTGCCAAAAACGGAGGAGACCTCGGATATTTTCAGAGGGGGAAGATGATAAAGGTTTTTGAGGATACCGCCTTTACTCTTAAAAAGGGAGAGGTAGGCGATGTTATAAGGACACCCTTCGGATTCCACATAATAAAATGCGAAGACAGAAAAGAATCAGGCTTCAAACCGCTGACAGAGGTTTCAAAGGAGATAGAAAACAGGATTTATGCGGAGAAGATGAAATCCATAAAAACCGCATGGCTCAAGAAGTTGAAAGATAAGGCATTTATAGAGATATTGTATTGAGAAGGGAATCCACCTTCTGGGGCAAAGCTACTGGAGAACGAAAAAAACTCACAAGAGCTGCCTATTAGCATCTAAAACAAGTTGGACTGCCTCGATTAGATTTTTTCTCGTTTCTTCAAGTGTCTTGCCTTGCGTATTCGCTCCAGGAAGTTCTTCGACAAAACCAATATATCCGTATGGTGACTTTTGAAAAATTGCCGTTAATTTTTCCTTCATTTTTTCGTCCTCCTTTTGTTTATATTATGCCATAACGAAATGAGTCAGTTGCCATGCCCAATAAAAGTATAAAGGCTATAAATCATAAGATAGGAACCAAGACCTACTCCCGAAAGCAGACACGGGGCATGGTCAACTGGACCCAATGGTTCGGCCAAGATTGGCAAGTCAAACCAACCGATTTTTCCATTTTTTTTGATCCTGGGACGTATGAAAGATACTGTAGACGATTACCTTCCCATCGGTATACTCATAAAAAATGATATACGGAAATCGCCTCACCAATGCTCGGCGATACTCCTCGTGGACTTTCGCATAGAGTTCTGGCATACGACAAATTGTCTGAATACAGGTGTCCACACAGCCGAGAAACTCTTCTCCCAAGCCAGGTCTACGATCTTCGTACCAGGTATATGCCTCATCGACATCCTCTTGTGCTTCCGGCGCGATTATTAGTTTAGCGGCCATAGCGATTTCGAATCCTGTGTTTCACCTCGTCCCACGAAAGCCCCGAAGCCGGTTTGCTCATCAAGTTAGCTTTTCGACGAGCCAACTCTTCTTTTTGCCATTCATGCACAGGAACATCTGACGGGGAAGCTGCCAGATCATCCCAGAGGTCTTCCACCAGTTGTAACTTTTCTGGCGGACTTAGGTCGAAGATGGAAATATCATTTGAATTCATTGTTACCTCCTTGTAGTTGGGTAGCCTACGTTGGAATTTATTTAACTGCCATTCTGAATCTTGTATATTTTCGCCTAACGACCAAAATCAGCGGCGGCTGTAAGCCGTCCGCTGGATTTGATTGTTAGGCGTTTACTCTCTCAATAATTGAATTTTGAAGATTCGACCCTCATTCTCTGCAACCCCGTCCCCATTCCCAACAGTCTTTGTGGCTGCAAGCAATGTTCAACAAGGGACCCAAAAAAAGAACTCAAAAAAAACTCAAAAAAAAGATTCTATCAGGGGTTAGAAATTGAAAATTAGAAATTTATACTCTTATATTTATTGTCCCGCCCACTGATTCCTCTGCCGTATACCTGTTTCTCCTGTTATCCTCAATCTCTCTTTTTCTTATATCGGCTTCTTTCGTCTGAGCAGCCTCATACCTTGCCTTTCGCACATCTTCCGCTGTATTTCCGTCCCTATTGTTATTATTTTCCAGAGCAGGCGCCCTGTATTTATTATAATAATTATTATTCTCTGAAGATATACGGGGCATGGCAAAAACCTCCATTCCAACTGTAAATAATATATAAGGATTTGATTATCCTGTCAATAGCACCGCCAGTCAGAGTCAGCTTTTCATCTCAAAAAAAAGATTGACAAATAAAAAAAAGGTGTTATATTAACATCAGAGCGTGATTGAAGATGGCATACATCTTCAATCTAAACTGTAAAAGGCCAGACAATGTTCTGGCCTTTTTTTTATTGTATCATCTCCTTGTAAACTTTCAAGTAATTATTTGCCATCATATCAGCATCGAAATGTTTTTTTACTCTATTGTGCCCCGTCTTTCTTAGTCTACTCACTAATTCCTTATTAGTGAATATTTTCACGAGTTGACGTTTTAAATCGACATAATCACCGTCCAAAAAGAAGAGGCCGTGTCTTTCATCTGTTTTTACTACTTCGGTGACGCCCATTCCTTTTGAAACCACCACAGGTGTCTTTACGGCAAGAGATTCTAATAACACAAGTCCTAAACCTTCCCTACTGGATGGTAGTACACAAACTTTGGCTAATCTATAAAGGGCTGGGATTTCTTCAAAATCAAAGGTATCAAATCTTAAGCAATCATGGACTCCTGAACTACGACTCATACTTTCTAAATGGTTTTTGTAGTCGACCTCTGCTTTAGTTTTTGTTGAACCAGTAATCAGAAATTTAAATGTTTTATCAGGCAATTCTTTTCTTGATAATCCAGCAGCTTTTATGAAGACATCTAACTGTTTTCTGTCATCAATCCGAGCAGGGCAAACTATCAGATTATCATTACGCTCCAATCTAAGCTTTTGTACCACTGATAGTACTTTTTTTTTGCCATATGCAAGTCGCTCCAATGTCCGAATTGGGACACCATGATAAATAAAGCGGATCCTTTCCTCTGGAACTCCTATCTTTTGGAGTTCCCTTCTAAAAGCCTGACTACCAGCAATAAACAAGTCGATGATGTTCAGTTGAGATAAGAGTTTCATATAACTGTAAAGAGGAGCCCTTTCAACAATCTTTTTATCCCACTTAATTGGCGTTTTGTGGAGCGTAACTAATAGGGGTAGGTGAAAGGAGGCTTTGAGATGGAGACCAATAAGAGAACCACCCGTATGTTGCGCATGTAAGAGATGCGGACATATATCTTTACATAATTGTAAACCTTTTTGGATTGCAGGTTCGTATGGCAATGCCATTGAATGCCCAAAGTCGATTCTATGTATAAACAGATTTTTATTTCGGATTTTTTCCTCAGGAGGCATATTTTTTGCTGACGATGTGAGAACATGTATTTGAACATCAGGATGGCGTGCTAAGGCATCGGCCAAGTAGAATGAATGAGCACCGCCTCCACCCATTGCGGGTGGATATTGTTTGCTTATGAGAAGAATCTTTAGTTGTTTTGGCATTGCATTTCTTTTACGCCTAACACAGAGCTAAGGGGCGCGGCGGCTTTTCGCCGCGTCCCTCTTGAGCGCCTGGTTAGGCATCGTTTTTTCTGTGTTTCAAGTCAAGAGTCAAGGGCTGCCACCGCCTTCTTTCATTGTGAGTCCAATCCTCCGGCTCAGCATGGCAGTCCCAGCTTCTGCCAATAGTAAGATGAGAAACGCAATTCCGGCAATTGTGTATCGTAAAGCCGTAAAAGTAAAAGGATCAGTTTTTACTAGCAGGCTGTGGAAAAACTCAATAAAAACACAATTTCTATCATGACAGATAAGACTTTTAACCTCAAAATGGGACTCAAGAGAGATATTTCATGCAGGATAACCGGTGAAAGAGGGC
>JACQEW010000213.1 GCA_016200365.1 Nitrospinota bacterium | reverse complement strand
TAAAAACACACATGGCGGCTCTTTTTACTGGTGCTCTGGTGTTCTTTTTCGGTTTTGCCGAGGTAGCTCAGTCGGTAGATCGAGGGACTGAAAATCCCTGCGTCGGCGGTTCGATTCCGTCCCTCGGCACCACTAAATTTACAATTTAAAAATTACGATTTTAAAATCGTAAATCTGAATGATAGTTTTGGGTATTGATACCTCAACAAATTACGGGAGTGTTGCTATCACAGATAAGTATAACTTACTATCCGAATCTTCTATCCCTTCAAGCAATTCTTATTCAAAAAGTCTCATCGGCACCATAGACGAATTATTGAAGAAATGCAGAATAGGTATCGGAGATATTGACGGCTATGCCGTCTCAATAGGTCCCGGCTCATTCACAGGCTTGAGAATCGGTCTATCTACATGTAAGGGGTTTCATCTTGCATCAGGACGACCTATAATACCTGTTGATACCCTTGATGCAATGGTTGAAAGTATTTTAAATAATCTCAATTCTCACGACCCACTAATGTGGGTGCCCCGAATTCTCAATTCTCAATTACTCTGTCCTGTCCTTGATGCGCGTAAGGGAGAGATATACACCGCTCTCTATAAATATGAAGATGGAAAAGCAGAAAAAATAGCAGATGAAATGGCTGTTACTCCCGAAAAGCACTGTCAGGGGATTGATAGACCTGCCGTTTTTTTCGGAGACGGTTTGAGAACTTATGGTGATTTTATTAAAAGCAGATTGAAAGGGCTTGCCTTTTTTTACGATGATATGCCAAAAACCATAGCCTCCAGTATTGCCTTTATGGGGGCAAAAAAATTGGAAAGGGGGGATGTTGCCGATTCAGGCGCATTAAAGCCGAAATATATCCGCCGTTCAGAGGCGGAGATTAAATTTGGTAATCGGTAATCAATGATCAGTAATCATTTGACTGATAACTGACCACTGTTCACTGATTACCGACTTCATAAAAGGAGGTAAATATTATGGTATTAAAAGAGCATGATGAAGCCTTGATTGAAAAGGTAAAAGGTGAAAATGAGGAATTCAGGAGGTTATACTTAGAACATCACGACCTGGAGCAAAAATTGACGGAGCTGACCAGGTCGAAATACCTGACTCCTGAACAGGAGGTAGAGAAAAGGAGGCTGCAAAAAATAAAGCTTTCCGGCAAGGACAAGATGGCGAAGATACTGAAGGAATACGATAATCAAAAAAAATAAGTGAGTTGCCTCGCTCTGAAGGGGGGAACTCACTGTTTTATTCCTGTTTAATTAACGAGAAGCGTCTTTGCGATGATCAATGTCAAAAAAAAGGCTGATGACTGATGCACTGGTATTCTGGTGCTTTTCTTATGAGTGAGGGGATCATGTCCTCCATAATTCGTAATTCTAATAAAGGGGGATTGAGGGGGTTATATTCCCCCTTAATAAAGGGGGTTAGGGGGTTGTCTAAATTGGTTATTTCGAACTCCGGTTAAATAAACCTTGATATAATATGAGAAATTAGGATACAATAACATCCATGCAATCGGCTCAAACCATAAAAATAGAATTAGCGAAGGTATTTAGACCGAAACAGGCGTCTGTGCTTGCAAAAGTAATAGTAGATACCCATAACGACCTTGTAAAGGCAGACGATTTTAATGAGCTTAAAGGAATTGTAAAGGAACTTGCGGAATCGCATAAGGAACTTACAGTTGAAGTAAAAGAACTTGCAAAGGCTCAGAAAAGGACTGAGGAAGAAATAAAAAAACTAACCAAGGCACAGCTTGAAACAGACAAAAAGGTTGATCGAATTCAGAAAAACTTAGGCGGTCTCTCCCATACAGTCGGCTATCATCTCGAAGACAGGGCATACAAGACATTGCCATTACTCTTAAAGAGGGATTTAGGAATCGAAGTAGAGGGGAGATTAATCAGGAGGTTTTTTGTATACGGAAGGGGTAAAGAGGATGAGGTAAATATTTATGGCAGAGGAATTAAAGACGGCAAAGAGGTTATAATAATAGGCGAGGGCAAATCTCAACTATCGAAGGATGATATAGATGATTTTCTGGATATAGCAGACAGGGTAACCGATTACACCAAAAGTTCCGATAAAGAGAATATCTTAATAGCAGTGAGTTATGCTATAAGACCGGAAGTAGAAGAATACGCAAAGAAGAAGGATATAAAAGTATATTGGTCTTACGAGTTGGATTTATAAAAAGAAAAAGTGATATTGCAAGACCCCATGCCTTCCTGCATCCTTCAAATGCCAATTCCCGAAGCCTGACCCCGTTTTCAGAGTCTTTCTGGTTTCGCCCGCTATGTCAAGAAAATAGACCCCGTTTATAATAATGCAATAACGCAAGCCTGACCCCGTTTCGTTTCCTATTTGTTTTTGTTTTTTTTTGACGCCTTTATTTTTTATCGGACGCAACGTACAGAGAGGTAGCTCCCCCTATTGTAATAAAAAATCGAACCAGCCCCACCGTTGAAGTCTACAGACCACACATAATCCTGGTAGCCAACGCCTGTAGCAGTAGTTGAAGACCAAAAGAGCATATAATATAAATCTACGGTGAAGACACTTGTATCTATTGTTGGTGATGTAGTACCTGTAATTATGGTTTTCAATTCATCAATGCTTGGCAATCGCCAGTTGGAATAACCGGCTAGGTTTAGCGAGCCGCAAACGTTAACTCCATTGCTATTGTAACCTGCGTGGTACGTTCCTGAAGCCCTGTACCAATCGTAGGTTGTTGAACTTTGTCCCTTCTGCCACATAAGGTTCGTAGTGGTGTCCGTCACAGTGCCGTTACCGTTATCTATGTACCTTGGAATTGTAATTGTATAATTCTCCGTCTTCACCGTCTCGCTATTCCCCGCCACGTCCTTAGAGAAAAATTTCAGGGTTTTGGTGGACGAGATGGATATAGCGGAGGAATAGACCGTGGAAGAAGTCGTGGGCGTCGTCCCGTCCGTCGTGTAGTAGGTCGTGGAACACCCCGTGCCGCCAGTGTCCGCGCAGGTGAGCGTCACCGATTGGCTGGACGTAAACGTCCCGCCCGCAGGAGAAGCCGTGGTGGTGGGGGCTGGGTGTCTGATACTGTCAGGGTTATCGAATCACTTGCCGATGCTGATATATTTCTCGCTGCATCCTTGAACCATACATAGACTGTCTTTGTGCCTAAGCTACTGCTTAATGTGAACGACACACTTGCCGAATAAGAGGTCGTTGATGTAACCGTTATCCAGCCTGATGCTGATGCGGATGGTGTGGTTGAGGTCTCTGATGCGTAATACCCTGTTACCCCTACATTATCAGTTGCAGATAAGCTCAAGGTAACTGATGTTGATGTGGTTGATGATGCACCGCTGTTTATTGAAACAGAGGGACTCGATGGGGCTGCGGGGTCAATTGTAGTAGTTGTGGTAGTTGTTCCTGTGGTAGTCGTCCCTGTTGTGGTAGTCGTCCCTGTGGTCGTGGTAGTTGTCCCTGATGACTGTGGTGTTCCACTATTAGTTGCCCCTGATGATGTATTCCCGGCATTATCAGTAGCACAGACACGGTAGTAATATATTGTGCCATTGGTTAATCCTGTATGAGTGTATGATGTCCCTGCTCCAAGATATATTTGTGTCCCGGCACTGCATGATGATAGTATGCTGGATGCGGAATAAACTAATTTGTAATAATCTATGCCTCCTGAATCCGAGAAACCACTCCAGCTTAATGATACCTGTTGATTTCCAGCACTTGCTGAAAGACTGCCATCTCTTGGCGCTGTGGTATCTGAAGCAACAGTTGACATTGTTACCTGACCTGCATTCGTGGTCTGATTGGCAGTTATTGTTACTCCTGTTGCCTGTCCCCTATATATAATCCTGTCTGATGCGTCCTTTCCATAAACTGTTATCTTCCTGCTATCTCCTGATGGCACATTGGTTATTGTGCCTGAATGAGCGGTGCAGTCCCATGGACCACCATTTATGAGGTATGTGTTACTTGAATCATATACATTTGCTGTTACTGTTAAAACTCCGAGTGCTGAACAGTCAATCTGTGGGGCATAGGAATGGATTTCGGATTGCGGATTTGGGATTGTGGATTTGGAAGATATGGAAGAAGTATCCCATTTAAGACTGAAGACAGCAGAGCCTGTATCATTGGATGCGGTATTCATGTCGCTGCCGCATCCAAATAAGGTTATGATAAAGATGATAAGGTATAAAAGGTTATGTTTTAGATGTTCTTTCATAATGAAGTTTCCCCTCACCCTAACCCTCTCCCCAAAGGGGAGAGGAGATGATGGATTAACCCTCTCCACATAAGGGAGAGGAGATTTTATAATCCCTAATCCCTAACCCCTGTATCTCTTACCATGTTATTGTTGTGGTGCCGCCGGTTGAGCCTCCACCGCCTGTGCTGCCACTGCTGCTTGGACTGCTGCTCTTACCACCACCGCCTGCCGCTGCTGCTATTCCTCCGACTGCAACAATGCCAAGTATTATCCAGAGCCAACTGACCCCGCCCTTTTCTTCTTTTATTTCTTCTATTGCTGGTGTTTGCTTTGTCTCGGGCGGGTATGGAGTGATTTTATCCCCTGCAAAAGTGGTCTGAGTGAACAGTAGAAGTACGGTTATTGTTAAGATGATTGAGATTATTTTGGTCATGTTATCCCTCCTATGTTTTTAGCCACAGACTTTCACAGACTTAAAAACAAAAACTTAATTTTAGACATGATATACAGGATAAAATGGGATAAAAAATATTCAAAAATTAATCCTGTTAATCTTGTTAATCCTGTCTAAATGCTTTTATAATTTACATTAAATAAACCTAATAAACTCATGAGACCCTTCACTTCGTTCAGGGTGACACTTCGTGTCATTTTGCTACCACTTCATATACCAGCATCTCTTCTGCCTTTGCATTGGAGGGAATTTTTATGATGGTTTTGTAAAATTCAGGGACTGTCATTGATTCAGCCCTCACCTTTTCACCCCTCACCCTGCCCTCTCCCGCAAGGGGAGAGGGAGAGGCAACCACCCCTTGAGCCCCTCCTTTAGAAGGAGGGGAATGTGTCGTCGCCAATCCTATGAAGTCATAAGGCTCTTTTGTTGCGACTATGATGAAACATTCTGAGCTCCTCTTTTTATCCTTTATTACACTCATCAGTAATCCAAACCCTTCGGGTGGAAACTTAAATTCTTTATTCGCTTTAATAGGGATAATTGGTAGTGTGGTAGAGGG
>JACQEW010000212.1 GCA_016200365.1 Nitrospinota bacterium | reverse complement strand
TTCGAGAAGTTATGGAAGGCAATAAAACCGTTGTAATTACTCAGAATGGCGAAGCCAAAGTGATCCTACAAGACATCCATGATTATGAAAAAACCCAGGAATCCCTCGCAATGCTTAAAATCCTTGCAATGAGCAGAAAGAACATTGAGAAGGGGAAGACAAAACCCTTCAGAAATGGCATTAGAGATGTGAGGAAAAAGGCTGCAAGGTTTCTTTAAGAAAAGTCCATGAGCCTTTGGCTCACAAAGGGAAATGAAATTTTCCGTTCATCTGGTCGAAGATGCCGAGAAAGACCTCCTCGATATTTATCGCTATGTTGCACTGAACGATTCAGTGGAACAGGCAGACAATCTTCTTAACGGTATCGAAGATACCATTCAGAAGCTCGAATCCTACCCCATGCGTGGACATATCCCGCTTGAATTGGAACGGATAGGTGTTCTCGAATTCAGGGAAGTCCATTATAAGCCATATAGGATAATCTATGAAGTTTACAAATCAGAGGTATTTGTTTATCGTGTCCTTGACGGTCGGAGAGACATGCAGGAGTTGTTGCAGAAAAGGATATTAAGATGATTATAATAAATGCAAAAGATTAATTTGAAAGACCTCTCCATTGTAGAAATGGAAGATCTGATTTCATCATTAGGTGAAAAACCGTATCGGGCAAAACAGGTCTTTGAATGGGTGTTTCAAAAGGATGTAGATGATATAGCAGGGATGACAAATCTCTCCCTGAACTTTAGAAACCGTTTAAACGAGCTATCCTATATATCCCGTCTCTCCATTGCCGATAAAAGAGTTTCAAAGGACGGCGCGGAAAAATACCTTTTTCTCATGGATGACGGCAATAGTGTTGAAAGTGTCCTCATTCCAGATAAAGATAGGCTCACCTTATGTATATCCACACAGGTTGGCTGCAAATTGAACTGCGCCTTCTGTCTTACAGGGAAGGGTGGTTTTATAAGGAATCTAAGACATTCAGAGATAATAGAGCAGGTCCTTGCTGTCAAAAGGGAGATGAGGGATGAGGGACGAGGGACGAGGGACGAATGTGACTCGTCCTTCGTCTTTCGTCTATCGTCCCTCACGAATATTGTCCTCATGGGCATGGGGGAGCCGCTCGATAATTATGAAAACTCCATCAAGGCGATAAAGACTTTTGTTTCGCCACACGGATTGAAAATACCTGCCAGAAGGATAACCCTTTCCACATCCGGACTCATTCCTGAGATTAAATATCTTGCAAATGAGAACCTCAAAATAAATCTGGCAGTCTCTCTGAATGCCACGAATAATGAGACAAGGGATAAGATTATGCCTTTAAATAAAAAATATCCGATTGAAAACTTGCTCAAGGTCTTGAGGGAATATCCCCTTCCAACAGGGAGGAGAATCACCTTTGAGTATGTTATAATAAAAGACATAAATGATAGTATTGAAGATGCAGACAGGCTTTCAAAGATACTCAAAGGCATCGAGTGCAAGATTAATCTTATACCTTTAAATCCCCCCTCTCCCCCCTTTGTCAAAGGGGGGCATGGGGGGGATTTTGAGCCACCGCCTTATAAAAGAGTGGAAGATTTTCAAAATCTGCTTATATCAAGACATTACACTGCCATTATAAGGAAGAGTAAAGGGGCTGATATATACGCAGCATGCGGACAGTTGAGGGGAATGACGAGGGATGAGGGACGAAGGACGAGAGACGAAGAATAAATGTTAATCGTCCCTCGCCCCTCGTCTATCGTCTCTCGTTAAATTTATGTCTGGAACACTATACATCGTCTCAACGCCAATCGGAAATTATGAAGATATAACTTTACGGGCTCTTAAGGTGCTAAAAGATGCCGATGAGGTGATATGCGAGGAGTTTAAAGAGGGCAAAAGACTCCTGAAACAGTACGGTATTGATAAGCCTGTAAGAAGACTCAATGAGCATAACGAAAAAAAGGAGACGCCTCAGATAATAAAAGATTTGAAGAATGGGAAAAATTTTGCCCTGATTTCAGACTGCGGGACACCTGTCTTTGCCGACCCCGGTAGCTATCTGATAAAGGAGGCGGTTTCTGCTAATATTAAATTAGTTCCGGTTCCTGGTGCGTCATCCCTTATGTCTGCGTTGGTAGCAGCAGGTATTCCTGTAGATAGATTTGTATACTATGGTTTTTTATCTCCAAAAAGGGAGATGCGGAGAAAAGAGCTTTTAAGGATTAGAGTGGAAAAAATACCGGTGGTTCTTCTCGATACACCTTATAGGCTTTTCAGTCTTTTAGGAGATATTATAGATGTGCTGGGTAAAGAAACACATGTTATTTTTTGTATGGACATTACATATCCTTCATAATATATTTTGAGGGGAAGAGCAGAAGAAATACTTGTAAGGCTTAAAGAAGGGGGAAAGAAGAGGGAGTTTGTATTAATTATAAAGCCAAAACAAATACCTGAACACGAATAACACGAATGGACGAATTACACGAATAATTATATTATGGTTTTAATTTGCTTCTTATTAGTGCCATTTGTATATTCGTGAAATTCGTGTTCTATATTTTAATGCCATGAAAATTACAAATCAAGAGATATTAAAATTCATGCGGGAGGCTGTTTATCGTCCTTTTACGATGAAAGAGCTGGTTAAGAGCCTTAATGTGCCAGCAGAAGAAAGACCGGCTTTCAGAAGATTGATAAGGGGTCTGGTAAAGGAAGGGGAGATTGTAAAGATAAAGGGAGAGCGATACGGGCTTCCGGAAAAGATGAATCTCGTTACAGGTATTGTGCAGGGGCATCGGGACGGTTACGGATTTGTCATACCGGAGGGCGACGGAGAGGATGTGTTCCTGAATCCAAGAAATATGAGTGAAGTAATGCACGGGGACAGGGTTGTATGCAGAATCGAATCTGCAAAAGAAAAAGGGAAAAGAGAAGGGAGGGTTATCAGGATATTGGATAGGGGACACAAAACAATAGTGGGGATATATGAGCCGAGCGGACATTTCGGTTTTGTTATGCCGGATGATAAAAGGATTACCCATGATATTTATATACCCCTTAAATACAGCGGAAAGGCTAAAAGAGGAGAGGCAGTAGTAACGGAAATCACAGCCTATCCGACGGCAAATAGAAATCCCGAAGGAAAGATAATAGAGGTCATCGGTTATCCTGACAATCCCGATGTAGAGATAGATATAGTTGTCAGAAAATACAATATACTTTCAAAATTTTCGGCAGAGGTTTTAAGAGAGGCGGAGGCTGTCCGTCAGGAGGTCGGCAATAATGAAATTTCGGGAAGGCTTGATTTGAGAGACATGAATA
>JACQEW010000211.1 GCA_016200365.1 Nitrospinota bacterium | reverse complement strand
CGCAGTATTCATCCGCTTCATACCATGTTACTTGCTCTACAGGACAGTTTGAACATTTAAAATATGATGGATTTTTACCCATAACCTGTTCATATTCCCTCTGTGTAACTTCGTTTTTGTCCATGTAAAAGGCATTAATAACCATGCCTTTAAGTGAACCGGGCTCGCCTGCCATAAATTCACCTGAAGGGATTAATACCATGTTAAATCCCTCTTCATCCCCCTTTTTCAAAGGGGGAGTTATTTGAGGCGGCGGCGAAAGGCTCGCTAATTCAAGCTTCTCCTTCTCCAATTTCTGACGCTCTTCATTGAGACGCTTTTTTTCTTCCATTATTGCCTTCTGCTGTGCCAATTCCTCACGCTCGCTTTTTAGTTTCTCCTTCTCTTCCTGTAAGTTCTTCATCTCTTCACTGACTTCTGCCGAAGGTTTAATCTCTGATTCAACAACCCCCAATCCCCCTCCCTGATTAATACCTTCAGGGACAGGTTTGTTAAGGGGGAATAGAGAGGCTAATCTAAATACAAAATCCCCTCCGTCATGTCCGGAGTTCTTTATGTCGTTATATTCAGGCACCTGGTCCGATTTGCCTGCAACACTCGATTTTACCCTTCCGTGAAATAGCTCCTCTGCTGTGAATATACCCTTGTCCGCCTCTTTTAATGCCCTTAAAAGTGAATCCGCAAATACAGAGTGTCCGCTGCCACCTTCATCTGCTACAGGCTCATTCCCTCCGCTTGCCATAAGGGTTCTTGACCGTCTCTCCATCATCTTCTTTACAAATTCATCTCTCTCGCCTTTTGTTGAAAGGTCCCCTGCTGCAGCCCTTGTTAATGTGCCTGAATAGCAGGAGTCGGATATGATGAGTATGTGAGCGGATGCAATACGCTTTATGTTGTCTGTTATGTCTGTCGCACTAATCCAGTCCACAGGGTCATCCCTCTGTGCATTTACAGGAAGCCAGTATGCCCTGTCCGCTGTCTTATCAAATTCTCCATGCCCTGCATAGTAAATCAGGAGATTATCTTTTGAGCCAAGTCTCTTTCTGAAATCATTGACGGTTGTAAGTATCTCGTTTCTCGTAGCATCGAGCAGGAGTTTTGTCTCAAAGCCGTATTGGGTTTTAAGCACCCTTTCCACTTCCTTTGCATCTGCTACGGCAGTCTTCAGCTTCGGGAGGTTTTTATAACTATTGTTACCGATAATAATGGCATGGTATTTTGTATTGAGTAATGCAGTGTCTAACCCCTTTTTTGCCTCTACCGAAAGGTCTCTCTTTTCCTTTGCCTTTACTGTAACGCTCCTTTCTTCTGCAAAAGCATAGCCTGAAATAAGCATTCCCATGCAGAGCATCGTTCCAACGCAGAGTGTGGGAACGAGATATTTGAATAAATAATCCAAAGATTGCTTCGTCACTAACGCTCCTCGCAATGACACAGACATTTTCATCTCCACCTCCTGTAATTAAAATTATCCCTTATGGGAAAAATGTATCATTGCAAAATATTTTGTCAAGAAAAATTTGGGATTTTTTGTGTGATTTATGTCACAAAGATTTTCAGTCCGTTTAATACAAAAAACAGTGAGTGGGCAAAGGTATGTAAGCCATGCTGAAATCTCCAAAAAAATATTTGCCATATTTTAAAAGAAAATATAAGATGTTATATAGTAAACTCGTAAAAGGTCAAAAATTAGCCGTAAGGGTAAAATGCCTCACATTGTTGTAAGGGCTAATTTTGTTTTGACTTTTTACGAGAACCCCAATCATGAAGGCTGCTTTAAAACTTGTTTCGATGTTTGTCATACTTTCTTCTTTGCTGTGGGTATCCTGCAGTAAACCGGCAGAGAAAGGAGGCGGGTCTGCCGAAGGCATGGCAGGTTTTATGCCCGATATTTCCGCAGGAAGCGAGTGGAAATCCGAAGGGGGTATTAAGTGCTATAAAGGCGAGGAGCTTTTTAATTATATTGACGGCGGCGCCGAGCTTTTTCACGACTATGGATTTAAAAAAGCCTGTGTCCGTGATTATCAAAAAATCAGGTCTGAAGACCTGAGCTACAATTACACTGTGGAGATTTATGAAATGGAGAATTCTCAAAAGGCATTCGGTGTATATTCCATTAACCGCGAAGGCGAGCATCCGCAATTGGGACAGGAGGCGGCATATCAGGAAGGCTTTTTAAATATATGGAAGGGACGCTATTATATACGGATATTTACCCCGCAGAAAGGCACTGATATACAAAAGGATATATTGTTTCTGGGAGAAAAGGCAGTTTCTCAAATCAAGGATACAGGCGAGATGCCCTATCTCTTAAAATATGTCCCAACATCTGCTGTCAAAGATAAAACTGTTTCTTTCTATCAGATGGGACCACTTAATAATATTTTCTTTCTTTCCCATGAAAATATCCTGAACCTTACTGGAGAGGAAGAGGGGATTACATTCCTTCTCCCCGTCGTGAAAGAAAATGTGAGAATCATTATTATTCGCTACCCTGATTTTAGTCGTGCAAAGGAATCAATGGAGAATGTGGCAAAGGGTTACTTTTCCCAGCCTCCGTCTTCTACAGGGACAGATGAATACAGGGGAAAAAAGAAGGATAAGGCAGCTATAACAAAAATTCACAAGGTTTTTCTCATACTTGCAGTTGGAGGCGATGAAAAAGCTGTTCATAATGCAGTGCTTGAATCACTCAAGCCACTTAAATGAATATTAACCACAAAGACACGAAGAGCACAAAGAAAACAAAAGGAAAAGATTGAGGAGAAATGGGGAAACAGTGAAAGGGAGAATGCAAAAACTTAATAGAACGCAGATGACGCTGATTTAACGGATTCTCGCTGATTAAAAAAATAAATCATTAATCCGTGTCAATCCGTCTCATCCGTGTTATCCGTGTTCTATTTTATTATTTCTTTTTCCCCAT
>JACQEW010000210.1 GCA_016200365.1 Nitrospinota bacterium | reverse complement strand
TAAATCGGCTAAAAACTCTTTCATCTTGTCTTTCTTGTAATAGTTCACCTCTTTTAATGCCCCAGAGGGGCATAAGATAATAGCCCGGCAATTTATTGCCGGGAAAATATGTCCCACAAAATAAGTCCCGTAGGGACGACTGAAATGTGCCATTCCATTTTATTCAGCTGTCCCTACGGGACTTATTTGTTTAATCCCAAAAAGCAGGCAATGAATTGCCTGCCTATTATCAGTAAGCCCCTTTGGGGCTGATTAGGGGTGAACTATTACTCTTTCTTCTTTCACTCCCGTATTTAAATCCGGCGCTTTGCGGTTTTAATCCAAAAATTGACCTGATGAAGTCAATCATCCACGAAAATGTGAATCCTGCCATAACCTGTATTACAAGAAGATAGTCTCCCAAATCATGAAATATTCCGAATAGCTCTTTAAGCGAGAATTTCTTTAGCACGACCATCATTGTTTCGAGCGACTCTTTCCTGTTCATTTGAAGGCAGAACATAATCTCGAGCCTCTCCCCTCCAAACGCATCGAAGACTGTTTTGGTAAATTTGTCTATCATCTGAGGTTTTGCATACGATAGAAAATGAAGCACAAGTTTATCCATCAGTATTTCATATTTTTCTTTTGCGTTGAAAGTCACAGCTTTATTCAGGCTTTTTGCCGAAAAATCTCCTTCCTTTATAGTTTTGCTAAGGTTTTCGGCGTAAGTTCTGTAATTTTGCAGAATAAATGACATCCCCCAGCCTGCAGGTATGGTCCAGCACCCTGCATCTCCTATATAGGCAATCCTGCAGCCGGCATTTTTCTGATTTATTCCTGCCGATGGATACCATCCGAATCTCTCTTTCACAACCTTGCCGCCCCTGAAGGATTTTATGCTTTCTTCATTTTTTATTATATAGTCAAACTGACTTTTCATAAAATCTTTATCGATAATCTCGTCGCAATAGTATAAAATAAATACAAATACGGTTTTTTCGTCAAGCACTTCGTATTCCATAATAGGCCTGAGCTCCGACAGTGTTTTGTCCGTCTTCATTGGAATATCATTAAAAGACTGCCATAACATATAATCCCCTATCTTCATTTCCCCAAGATTTCCAGGGTGGTTTAACTTATTTACACTGTCAAATTCCAGCTCATAGCCGTAGACAGACCACCAGAAATATTTTTTCCTGTTAATCCTGTTCTGTTTTACTATCTGCGAGCTGTATCCTGATGCATCGAGCATCATTTTCCCTTTAAAAATTATGCTTTCACCTACCCCGTTGGATGAAACGGATCTTGCCGAAACTCCGTTTTTATCTCTTTTAAAATCAATAAAAAACATCTTTTCAAACACTTTAGACCCGTTTTTTTTAATCTTCCCTGCCCAGAAATCGAGAATTTCCTTTTGCCTTATATACGGATAGCATTTCCATTTTTCCTCCGAATTCCACGGAGCAACAGCATCCCATTTTATGGATAGCCCTGAAGTGTGCTCTAAAAAACGGGTTACACCGTTGTAGGCAAACTTTTTTGTATCATCATCGAGTTCCGCTATAATGCTGCCCGGCACAATCCATGCCCTGTTAGTATTGCCGATAATCCCTTTTTCGATAACAGCTACCATGTTCCCCTTTGCTGCAAGCTCTGAGCCCACGGAAAGCCCGGCAGGCCCGCCGCCAACGATAATCACATCGAAATCCATTGTTTTTTCCATGGCATTTCCTTATAAAATTCGGCAATCTTCAATCATAAAGTCCGTGCATATTCATTTAACACCTCTAACAGCTTCGCCTTTTTTATGGGCTTCGTAAGATGAGAGGTGCAGCCTGCATCGAGGCTCTTCTGCTCATCTTCTTTAAGTGCATGGGCAGTCAGTGCAATAATCGGCGTGGGCTCTGCACCCCTCTCCGCCTCCCACTTCCTTATAATCCTCGTGGCAGTATATCCATCCATCACAGGCATCTGCATATCCATGAGAACAAGTTCATATTTACCCGACATGAATTTCTCGACGGCAATCTCGCCATTTTCAGCTATATCTATCTTATGGGATGTCTTTTTAAGATACGATTCTATAAGCAGACGATTATCTTTTGAATCCTCGACAAGAAGGATGTTTAGAGGCGGAATATCTTCAAAGGCAGCAGGTTTTACCTGAGACGCTTTTTCTGTAATAACCTTTTTTTCGCCAATCGCCGCAGATATTGCAGCCCTTAATTCCGCTTTCTTTACAGGTTTAACCATGTATTTCGCTACCCCAAGCTCCTTTGCCCTCTTAGTATGACCATCCCTGTTGTCTGAGGTGAGCATCATAACAGCCATACCTGCAAGGGTCGGGTCATTTTTCATATATTCCGCCATCTGAAACCCATCCATCCCCGGCATACGGCAGTCAAGCAAGACAAGCCTGTATGGGTCTCCTGCGTCCCTCGCACGGATAAGCTCTGAAAGTCCATGCTCCCCGCCCTCTGCCTCGGTTACAAGCACCCCCCATTCTGAGAGCATCTCCCTCAAGATTATCCGATTTGTAACACTATCATCTACAACAAGGACTTTTAGTCCCTTCATGTCAACTTCAGCCGGCAAAACCCGTTTCTTATCTTCGGATTGAACACCAAATCTTGCAGTAAAATAAAATGTGCTCCCTTCTCTATGTTTGCTTTCTACCCATATCCTGCCTCCCATCATCTCCACAAGCCGTTTTGAGATGGTAAGTCCAAGTCCTGTCCCACCATACTTCCGCGTAGTCGAGGAATCAACCTGTGTGAATTTTTCAAATACAGTATTCAGTTTATCGGCGGGGATGCCAATACCGGTATCCTTAACAGAAAAGTTAAGAGTGATGAGTGATGAGTGATGAGTTGAAGGAATTTCTTCATTCTTAACTCTTAACTCTTCACTCTTAACTGTTACCACCACCTCCCCTTTCTCCGTAAACTTAATCGCATTTCCAATAAGATTGACTAAAATCTGCCTCAGTCTAAGCGGGTCGCCGATTAAGCCTGTAGGGACATCGGGCATAATACGGCAGGCAAGCTCAACCCCCTTCTGATGAGCCCTTATTGCCATAACCTCGCTGAGATTTTCAACTACCTCTCTCAAATCAAAGTCAATCGCCTCAAGCGTCAGTTGTCCTGCCTCAACTTTGGACAGGTCAAGAATATCGTTGATAAGGTCAAGGAGATTCTCCCCTGCAGACCTGAACACCTGGACATACTGCCTCTGCTCCGATGTCAGCTCGGTATCCCACAATAAATCAGCCATGCCTATGATTGCATTCATCGGTGTCCTTATCTCATGACTCATGCTGGCAAGAAACTCGCTCTTTGCCCGTGTTGCTGCCTCTGCTGCATCTTTTGCCTTATGCAATTCTTCGGTGCGATCCGTAACTTTCTGCTCGAGCGTCCGGCTGTAATCTTCCAGTTTTTCATAGGACGATCCGAGATTCTTTGCCATCTCCGTAAAAGCGCCTGTCAAAACGCCAATCTCGTCACGGCTTTGAATTACTATGCCTTCCGCAGCATAGAAATTACCCCGTGCAAGCTCGTTGGCTTTCTTCGTGAGCATGGAAATGGGCTTTGTCAATTTCATGGAGATGTATATTACAATCAGGCTTCCGACGGCGATGAACAAAAGCAGAATAAGCGATGAATTTAGTATTACTTTTTTGGTGCGGTTGTACATCTCTTTCTGAGATCCTTGTATTTCATTGCCGAGACGCTTCAGCGAGAAGCCGAGCCTCAATGTCCCCCACCGGTTAATGCTGACCTGTATGGGCATGATGAATTCGAGGTAGTCGCCATCCCCTTTTGTATATTTGTTTGTTGCAGCCTTGTCCTGGGACGCCGCAAAAAAGTCCTGCTTTTCGGCAAGCGTTTTCTGGGTCAATTCAGGCTGTAAGGTGTGGACATACGCCACACGGTTAACATCCATAAGTATGGCGTAACTGAGCTCCCCGCTCTCATTAACGGCTTCTTTCAGCAATTCCTGCATGTGGAATAGATTCAGGGATGCGATGTCATTCTCCACCTGCTGGGTCAGATTGACGGAGAGTGTCCTGCCGCGCCCGATAAGATTTTCTTCCATCAATTTTATCCGTGCATCCGATTCTTTCCGCAGGATTTCTCGCTGTGACTGCACCTGGAAAAGGCTCAATATCACCAGCAGGACGGTAACGAGAGCCGTCATAGGGAGGAGGAGCTTCCACTTAATGCCCAACGAGGCCTTCGTCTTACCTGAATATTTCTCCATTTTCTCCTGCCCTCTCTTTATAAAAGAACAAAAACCTGATTTTTGACAGGATATACAGGATAAAACAGGATAAAATATTTAAAAATTAATCCTGTCAATCTTGTTAATCCTGTCTAATGTTTTTATAATTTACTTTTAAAAATCATATTGCAAGGTAAGCGATATCTTACGGTCTATCGCCGTATAGATCGGGTATTCGTAATGGATATTATTTAAGAGGTTTATCGCGGACAGTTTTACAAAACCGCTCTTGCTTATTTTTTTAGATACCGCAAGGTCAATAGTGTAATAACTGCCTACCGGAATATTCGCTACCTCTTGATAGGTAACCTCAGAAACATAGCGTGACCGCAGGTCTATATCTGCAAAGCCTGAATAAAATATTCCACCGGAAATCTTATTCTCCGGCGCATTTTTCCATCTGGACTTGATACCCCCGCTGGCAATCTCGGCATATTGATAGGTATAGTTTAAAAAGGCATAGATATCGCTCGTAAGATATTTTTTTGTCTCGGCTTCGATGCCGGTAGTGGTAACTTCATCGGATATGTTGGTGTGCCCGATATTTAACTCGTTTGTAGAGGGATTGCTATAATAAACAATATAACCAATCGTATCTGTCACCTTCTGATGAAACAACCCCAGATCGAGAAGGAATTTTGGCTCGGGCATATATCGTATTCCTATCTCGTACGAGACTGCATTTTCAGGCTTTAAAAGGCTGCCTTTGATGTTTTCCCCCTGCTGTGTCACCGCATTCGGAACTGCTCCCTTAAACCAGCCTGTGGGCCATGTAACGAAATAATAGTTTTCATCAAAACCCGGACGGCGGAACGATGTGCCGCCCGAGAGCCTGATATTCGCCTTTTTATCTAAAAGATAGATGTTTAAAGCAAGCCGCGGCGTAACGACCCCTGACAATTTATTCCATTTGTCATATCTGAGACTTCCTGTAAATAATATGTTGTTATTTAGAAATCTTACTTTATCCTGCAGATAGGCAGAGAGGAGGTCGTCGGTTTCATCATAAGTATATGGAATGCTGTTTGCTATATTACGGCTTGCCTCCAGGTAGCTTATATTGCTGCCTGCAATAATAGTCTGACCGGGGAGTCCGTTAAATGTATACTGGATATCCGAGTCAATGCCGAGACCCTTCCGTACGCGATATTTATAAGCATAGGCGGAATTGCCGTAACGATAATTCTCCTGGTCAAGATTTCTTAGACCGATTCGCAGCATCAACTCGTCATTTTCCATGTCTATCTTCACCTGATTATTTAGAATCAGGGTGTTTTTATATGACTTATCAATCGTCCTATCGCCGGGACTCGGGTTATATCCTTCCCCGTCAGTCGTATATCCGCCTTCGCTAAAAAACTTCAGTCTGCTCCTTTTGTAGTCAAGCCTGTATGACATCAAAATAATCTCAGCCCAATCCTTGATTTCATAATTAGGTGCTGCATTCTTATCTTCAGGTGTCTGTCTCTCACCCCTCCCTTCTGTCTGTATGAATCCACCGGTCAAGGCAAATGACAGGTTATCCGAAAAGGTATGCGAAAAATGTGCAGTATTGTAGCTTGTACCCTTTTCACCATAGGATACGGAGAGGGTGTCTTTTCTCTTGCCCGACTCTTTGGTAAAGATGTTAATGACACCCACGAGTGCATCCGCGCCATATATTGCCGAGCCTGGACCTCTCATCACCTCTATACGCTCTATGTCGCGGAGCGACAGAGGCAGCGTGGGCCACTGTATACCGCTGTAGGGAGTTACATTCACCGGCTGTCCATCCATCAGGACGAGCATT
>JACQEW010000207.1 GCA_016200365.1 Nitrospinota bacterium | reverse complement strand
TGATGGAGCATCTCAGTTATTTGAGAGGCTCCCTTCCCCTCGATATAACAGACTCCAATCCGGAAGAAATCAGCCGCTGGTTCAGGGGAAAAATAGATTTTAATCTCGCCCTTCCAATGATTGACAATAAAGAAATAATCCCTGTCGGCGGAAGGCTCGTCACTCTTAACGGGAAAAGGGCTGCCTATACTATATATCGCTTTGGTCAATCTCAAATATCCCTGCTCGTTACATACAATGAAAAAGTGGAGGGCGAATTCTATCAAGTAGAGACCGTAAAGGGTATTCCCTTTTATTTCTATAACTACAGGGGATTTAACATAATTGCATGGAAGCACGGCGGATTGGCATATTCCCTTGTTTCAGACCTGCCTCAAAATGGAAAACAGTCCTGTCTTATCTGCCACGAAAAAGGGGATAAGCTCATAGAACAGGAATTCTTTGGGGATATTGATAGTTAAAGGAGAAAATTGTTTTTATGGCTTATAAATAATTCTCCGGAATCCTGTCTCCTTATCTCAATGTTTATATCAAATACCTCTTTCAGAATATCCCCTTTAAATACCGATTCAGGACTTCCCATGCCGAGCATCTTTCCGCTCTTAACCAGCAATACCTTCTCAAAGTAGAATGCCATATTTATGTCATGGAGCGCCATAATTATAGATATACCCTTCTTGTCCCTCAGACCTTTCAATAATCTTATCAATTCTATCTGATACTTAATATCGAGATTGGCAAGCGGCTCGTCGAGCAGGAGAATACCTGCGCCCTGAAGGAGTGTCATTGCTATAAAAACCCTTCTTCTTTCGCCTCCGCTGAGCTCGGTTACAAGAGAATCTGCCTTTTCAATAAGACCAACCATCTCCATAGCCTCTTCTAAGGACAAATCAGGCGGAATATCATAAGGATAACGCCCCATATTGACAAGCTCCTTTACCGTGAAGGGAAGATTTATATCGAGCATCTGCGGCAGATAGCTTATAAGCTTCGCCCTCTCTTTTCCATGATAGAGATGAAGCGGTTTGCCCCAGAGATTTATCTCACCTGAGCGGGGCTTAAGGATTCCTGCAGACAGCTTCAATATGGTGGATTTCCCGGAGCCGTTTGCCCCAAGGAGAGCGACAAACTCACCGCTGCCGATAGATACCGACAGCCCTTTTATAAATTCGCTCCTGTTATAAGAAAAGGAGACATTGCATAAATCAAGAATTTCCACCCTACACCCCCATTATTTCCCTTTTCCTCAATAGATAGAGGAAGTAGGGTGCGCCTAAGATAGCAGTAACGACTCCTGCTGGAATCTCCATCGGCGATATTGCAGTCCTTCCGATTGTATCTGCCGCACAGAGCAGCGTCCCCCCCGTTAGCGCAGACAGGGGCAGCAAAAACCTGCTGTCAGAGCCTGCAAAAAATCTTACGATATGCGGTATTAGAAGTCCTATAAAACCCACTATGCCGCCGAGAGATACGGATGAGGCGGTCATAAGACATACCGAGATAAAAAGAATCAGCCTTTCTTTGAAAGGGGAAAAGCCGAGGCTGTGGGCAATTTCATCGCCCATTATCAAGGCATTCAATCCCTTTGCCCTCCAGACAGAGAGGCTGAGTCCGGCGAAAATGAAGGCAAAGCCGTAGGGAATTAATGACCAGTCTGCTATTGATAAATCGCCGAATATCCAAAGCGTCGCCCTCCTCAATCCTTCATCTGTGGAGATACTCATAATAAGCATAAGGACCGAAGACAATAGAAAACCTATGCCGATGCCTGCGAGGAGCAGTCTTTCGGGTAATATCCCCCCTCTTTTATAGCCCATAATACCGACAGCCACACCTGTCGAGACAGCGCCTATAAATGCAAGAAGAGGAACCGTGAAGAGACCAAAAACAATGCTGCCGAATATAATCCCAACTGCAGCCATGAGGGCTGCACCGCTCGATATGCCGAGTATATAAGGGTCTGCGAGGGGGTTTCGCAAAATACCCTGAAGCACTGCCCCCGATGCGCCGAGGGCTGAGCCTATAAGCATGGCAACTGTTATTCGGGGAAGTCTGATTGAAAAAAGGATCTGTCTGTCTATGTCATCCGGATTAAAGGGATTAATAAACCTCGCTCCCGTAAAGACAGAAACAAACAATATGCCTATAGAAACAATAATTAATAATGTAATCCTTTTCATTTTTATTATTTCTGACTTCTGGCTTCTGACTTCTGACTTCTATTTAAATACCCTGCCATCTCCTCAATCCCTTCCACTATCCTCGGTCCCAGCCTGTAAAGGGCATCGCCTGTATAGTAAACCCTCCCATTCTTTACAGCCTCAAGATGCTTTAGTTTCTTGAGAAGCCCCTTTGATGACTCTTTCATATCGGCACCCATACTCTTGCCTATTAAGATAACATCCGGCGAGCGATTTATGACCTCTTCAATCGAATATTTAGGATATTTTGTTTTGGTATCTGATGCAATATTTTTCCATCCAAGCAGTTGTAGGGCATCATCAATTGCCGTGCCGGGACCTGCAACAAGGAGCGGCTCCGTCCAGACAATAAAGAGTGCCTTCCTCTTAACTTCTGACTTCTGACTTCTGACTTCTGACTTCTTCAATTTTGTCTCTATCTCTCTTGCAAGTTTATGCGCCTCCTCCTTTACTCCCAAAACTTCCCCCATATCCCTGATTCCCTGTGGTAGTTCGAAAAGCTGTCTTGCCTTGAATACATAAGTTTTTATGCCAAGCCCTTTAAGTCTTTCTTCTATCTCCTTCGGATTTCCATCTGTTGTCATCACAACAATATCAGGCTTCATCGAGAGGACTGCCTCAAGGGATGGGTTTGACATGCCTCCAATCTTCGGCTTTTTCTTTGCCTGTGGCGGGTAATCGCAGAAATTTGTTACTGCCGTGATTTTATCTTCCAGACCAAGGGCATAGAGAATTTCAGTAACACTCGGTGCGAGTGATATAATTCTCTCAGGAGGGGCAGAAAAGGCTGTGCCTGAGAGGACAGAAGACAGAAGACAGAAGACAGAAGACAGAAGAATAAATCGCTTCATTTTAATCATACCAGCTTATTATATACGCTATGGCATAACAAATTAATACCATAAATATCGAAGTGATGAGCATCAAACAATTCGCCTCTTTAATATTATTGTTAGACAGCTCCAGACTCCCATCGCCTATAAAGGGCTTATGAGACGGGACACCGCTGTAGTAATTCACACCTCCGAGCCGAATGCCCAAGGCACCTGCTACTGCTGCTTCGGGAATTCCGCTGTTAGGACTGGGATTTTTCTTGCCGTCTCTGAGAGCTATCTTTAACGAGCCGGGGCAATCCTTACCGCAAATCAATGCCGATAAGGGTATCAAAAGGGCGGATATTCTTGCAGGTATATAATTGGCGGCATCATCCACCCGCGCTGATGCCCAGCCAAAATCTTTATATCTATCATTTTTATATCCAACCATTGAATCCATTGTATTTATAGCCCGGTAAGTAATGGCAAGGGGTGCGCCGCCGATGAGTGCATAAAACAGAGGGGATATAACAGCGTCTACAATGTTTTCGGCAACGGTCTCCACAGATGCCCTTATAACCCCCTTCTCATCGAGTTTGTTCGTATCCCTTCCCACGAGCATCGAAAGTCCTTTACGGGCTGATTCCAAATCGCCCTTATTCAGCGCACGGTAGATATTCATACTCTCGTCGTAAAGGTTTCTCGGTGCAATGGCTGTCCAAATAATTAAGACCGAACTCATCAGTCCAAAATAGTAGTTAATTGCATAGGCGATTTTTAACATTAAGAGGGATAGTATAAATGTAAAGCCTGTCATACTGATAACCAGCAAGATTCCGGAGAGCTTTAAAGGGATTGCAGTTTTTCTTAAAAGACCTTCTATTTTTTCAATCCCCTTTCCCATCCATCTTACAGGGTGAGGCAGGAAGTAAGGATCGCCGAGGATTAAATCGAGTATAAAGGCAAGCAGGATAACCAGACCCGTATTTTCCATATCTAAAACTTAAAGAATAAAAACCTAATCTTAACCACAGACCTTATGATTAAAAAGTAAAGAAGCAAGTCTTACTTTCAGGTTATACTCCTTGAGATAGATAACCATAATCGAAAGGAGGCTTGCATGAATCATCTTAACAGACTTGATTTTAGTGGTCAAAAGATTTA
>JACQEW010000206.1 GCA_016200365.1 Nitrospinota bacterium | reverse complement strand
GCATTGATTGAAGGGACATCACAATTTGGTCCAATGTCAAGGGCAATGAAAAATGAGGAGATTGACAAATTTGAAAAGAAATATGGATATAAACCGACACCCATGAGAACATCTCTGGATGCACTGGCTGTTTATGTAAATAAGGATAACCCGATAAAGGGTTTATCCTTTGTTCAGGCAGACTCTGTATTTTCCAAGACAAGGAAGGGTGGTGCTAAGGAGAATATTAAGACATGGGGACAACTCGGCTTGACAGGTGATTGGGCAAACAGACCAATCAGTCTTTATGGTCGTAATTCTGCCTCCGGCACCTACGGTTATTTTAAGGAGCATGCCCTGTTTAAAGGGGATTACAAGGATGAGGTTAAGGAGCAGCCCGGCTCTGCCTCTGTCGTTCAGGGTGTAACCGAAGACCGATATGGAATAGGTTATAGCGGTATTGGATATATGACATCCGGTGTGCATGCACTCCCCCTATCTCTTAAAGATGGAGAGTCTTTTAAAGAGCCTAATATGGATAATGTAATAAACGGCTCATACCCTCTTGCAAGGTTCCTCTACCTTTATATTAACAAGTCTCCAAATAAGCCCCTCGACCCGCTTGTAAGGGAGTTCTGTAAGTATATATTCAGCAAAGAAGGGCAGGAGGTTGTTATAAAGGATGGTTATATGCCGATTCCTGTAAAGGTTTTGAAGGAAGAATTGAGAAAATTGGAGTAAATATTTACAGAGCACCAGAGCACCAGTAAAGAATATATTTCTGGTGCACTGGTGACTGGTGCCCTGGTGCACTTTTTTTATAATGATAAGCAATCGCAGAAAGAGACTCATTGATAAGGCAGCCAGATGGGTTGTAACTGCCGGCGGCGCGGCTATAATTGCATGGCTTGCCGCTATTTTTATTTTCATAGCAATAGAAGTCTATCCGCTATTCGGCAAACCAAAAATTGGGGAAGTTATTAGTTTTAAGATTGATGGAGATTTTCGCCCTGCTGCAATTGGGATGGATGAGTATCATGAGTCATCTTATATCATTGGTGAGGATGGGAGAGTCTTTTTCTTTTCGCCTAAAAATCCTTCTACCCCCCCAAGCCCCCCCTTACAAAGGGGGGGAATTTTGAGTGCCCCTTTAGAAGTGGGGGGATTAATAAGATTAGTAAAGTTAGATGCCTCTTCTAAAATCACTTCGGTCTACCGCTCCGGCGATAACAGCAGGCTTGCCTTAGGGACATCCGATGGGAGAGTATTAAGCGTAAAAATAACATACAAAATTAATTACGATAGCAATAATAAAAGGATTATTGAGCCTGAAATAGAAGAAAATAATTTAATTCAGATTACTACTGAAAAGCTTCCAATAAAGCTCCTTGCTTTTACTGAAAAGGAATCTGATATTGCAGCCACTGTTTATACAGAAGACGGAAGATTGTTATTCTACGGGAGAAAAACCACAGAAACTCTACTCGAAGGAATAAAAACTGAGGAATTTCATGCAGACCTCTCCGATCAAATCACAAATCACAAATCCGAAATCCAAAATCCAAAATCCGAAATCAAAATAACCTCTCTTGCAATTGACGGCTTTCTTGAGAATCTATATGCCGGAGCCGAATCCGGCAATATATACCATTTTGATATCAGGGAAAGGTCGTCTCCAAAGCTTATTAATACTATTAAAGCAAGCAGCAGTCCTATTACCGCCCTATCCTTTCTCTTAGGCGATGTCTCCCTTGTTGCCGGTGATGGAGAGGGGGGGATAAATATCTGGTTCAGGGTAAGGGACGACACTGCCGAAACAGGGTGGAGATTAAAAAAGATACATACCCTGAAATCGCAGGGGAAAGCGGTAACATCTATCTCCCCATCCGTAAGGGGGAAGGGTTTTCTGACTGCATCATCGGATGGAACGGTATCTTCACATTTTGCAACCTCCGAGCAGACTCGCTTCATTATACAACACAGCAGTAAACCGATTTCTATGGTCTCCTATGCACCAAAAAACGATGGTATCCTCTCCATTGATACTGAAAACATCCTGCATTATCAGACAGTAAATGACCCGCACCCTGAGATTTCCTTTAAATCCCTCTTTGGCAAGGTCTGGTATGAGGGGTATGAAAAGGAAGAGTATGTATGGCAGTCTACAGGCGGGACAGATGACTTTGAATCTAAGTTCAGCCTCCTCCCGCTTATATATGGCACGCTGAAAGGGACAATCTATGCCCTGATGTTCGCCATACCTATTGCCGTATTGGGGGCGATTTATACATCCCTGTTTATGAATCCGTGGTTAAAGGGGATTATAAAGCCTGTTATAGAGATAATGGCTGCACTCCCAAGCGTTGTTCTGGGTTTTTTAGCAGGGCTCTGGCTCGCCCCTCTTGTGGAGAAGAGGATTCCTGCTATTATACTGATGCTGATAGTGCTCCCCTTTCTATCAATACTCTCAAGCCTTCTGTGGCGCTCCCTTCCGCTATCATTAAAGAGGCGGTTCAACTCAGGAAATGAATCCCTTTTGCTTATCCCTGTTTTTATCTTAGGGATGATTATCTGCGTATGGATGAATTACTATATAGAGAATCTTCTCTTTACCGGGGATTTCAGAAACTGGTATTACAATACACTGTGGCTTAGATACGACCAGAGAAACGCACTTATCGTCGGTTTTGCAATGGGATTTGCAGTTATTCCCCTTATCTTTACGATTTCAGAGGACGCCCTGTCCAATGTCCCCAAACATTTAATATCAGGCTCTCTGGCGCTCGGAGCTACTTTATGGCAGACAGCCGTCAGGGTCGTTCTTGCCTCGGCAAGCCCGGGTATATTTTCTGCAATCATGATAGGCTTTGGACGGGCTGTCGGGGAGACAATGATTGTTTTAATGGCAACAGGAAATACCCCTATCATGGAGTGGAATATATTTAACGGATTCAGGACTCTGTCGGCAAATATTGCAGTGGAGATACCCGAAGCCCCGGCAGGCAGCACACTCTACAGGGTGCTGTTCCTTGCCGCCCTCCTGCTCTTTATTGTTACCTTCATGATAAATACAGCAGCAGAGGTGGTAAGACAGAGGCTGAAAAAGAAATATGCACAACTGTGAGGATACCTGACAACTAACAACTAACAACTGTAGTAAGTAGTAGGTTGTAAGTTGTAAAGTATTTTGCGATGAAAAAATTTATTAAAACAGGCGAGCCGTTTATCTGGCTGACTGCCGGGGCAGTGGCAACAAGCCTTATCATGATTGTCGCTATCCTGCTCCTTATCATGAAGAACGGACTCGGCTTCTTCTGGCCGTCGGATATTGCCCTCTTAATGCTTAAAAATAACGAGAAGCTCCTCGGACAGATTGTAAACAGAGAGGCGATACCGCAGCCTGGCGCAGCCGCCGGAACAATCCTGAAATACAGGATACAGCTTAAAATGGGCAACAGGGATATATACGGACTCGATTTTAAATGGGTTGATGTGGAGGATATTAAGGGCATTGACTATCCTGAAAACGCCCTGTGTCTCGAAAGGAGAGAATGGGGGAATATGTATGGTTTTGCAAAGGAGCTTAAAATTGCCGGCTCTGTCGTTTCAGGCACAGATGGTAATATATGGACTGCATTAAATTCCTCTGTTGAAAAATACGGCGAGCTCCACAAAAGGATAGTCTTTGTGGCAAAAAAGGAAATCGGGCAGATAAATTATGATATGGAGAGGCTCAGGCTTAAGATACGAAAGCTGGAGCTTGAATATGGAAAAGAAAATCCTGCCATAAAAGAAAAGATAGAGAATATTTCAAAGGAGATAGAAAGGGAGAAGGGGTTGTATGAAAAAAAGTCTTTAGAGCTTGAAGAACTTTATATAAAAACCAGGGAGGCGGTTATTTTAATCTCAACTGCCGAGGAAAAAGAAAAGGAGATACCTGTTTATAATGTTGTGAGGGCGTATATGCCGAATAATATGGGGGTATTTCAGAAGATGGGGATTTATCTAAGCAGGTTATGGGAATTTGTCTCAGACGACCCGCGGGAGGCTAATACAGAGGGCGGGATATTCCCTGCAATATTCGGCACTGTTATGATGGTGCTTATTATGAGTATTGCAGTTGTCCCCCTCGGCGTCCTTGCTGCCATATATCTGAACGAATATGCACGGCAGGGAACACTTGTAAAAACAGTCCGCATAGCAGTGAATAATCTGGCAGGCGTCCCTTCGATAGTCTTTGGTGTCTTCGGCATTGGATTTTTTATATACTTTATCGGCGGAGTCATTGATAAACTCTTTTTCCCTGAGATGCTCCCGGCGCCAACTTATGGAACAGGCGGTATACTGTGGGCATCAATGACGCTTGCCCTTCTCACAGTTCCTGTGGTAATAGTTGCAACCGAAGAAGGGCTTGGGGCAGCCCCAAGAGAATGGAGGGAGGGGTCTCTTGCCCTTGGTGCAACGAAATTCGAGACAATCTGGAAAGTCATTCTGCCGAGTGCGGCGCCAGGTATAATGACAGGACTTATCCTTGCAATGGCAAGGGCAGCAGGGGAGGTAGCGCCGCTGATGATTACAGGTGTCGTAAAGCTGGCTCCATCTCTCCCCCTAGACTGGAGCTATCCCTTTCTGCACCTCGAGAGGAAGTTCATGCACCTCGGTTTTCACATATACGATGTGGGATTTCAGTCTCCCAATGTCGAGGCTGCAAAGCCGATGGTCTATACCACAACGTTCCTCCTGATCGGAGTGGTTGTCCTTTTAAACATTTTTGCAATCTTTATAAGGAACAGGCTGAGAAAAAAATATGTCTCGGCAACATTTTAATATGGTAGGAGCAAACTCCTGTTTGCGATTTATTGTCGCCGTCAGGAGACGGCTCCTACCGATTATCTATGGATATTTCATTCAAGATTGAGAAGGTTAATGCCTTTTATGGTAATACACTGGCATTAAAGGATGTAAGCTTCGATATTCCAGAAAAATCTGTCACTGCAGTAATAGGTCCTTCAGGCTGCGGAAAGAGCACATTTATAAGGTGCTTAAACAGGATGAACGACCTGATACCTGTGTTCAGACTTGAAGGCAGGATAATCTATAATGGAACGGACATATATTCGGAGAAGATTGATGTTATAGATATAAGAAGACAGATAGGCATGGTCTTTCAGAAACCGAATCCCTTTCCAAAGAGCATATATGAAAATACGGCTTATGGGGTCAGGATTCAGGGTGTCAATAAAAAAGAGACCCTCGATAATGTTGTGGAAG
>JACQEW010000205.1 GCA_016200365.1 Nitrospinota bacterium | reverse complement strand
TATATCTTATCAGGATTCGGGCAAATCTCGGTTATGGCAGATTCCTCGCTTGCCATATAAACCATATCATCCTTTTCCCCCATCACGAGAGGTCTAAGTTTCACCCTATCGCTTAAACCTACCAGTCCTTTGCTGTGTGCAAAAAGTATGGCAAAGGGACCGTTCAAAAGTGCGCTTCCGTATACCATCCTCAGTGCTGTCATTAATTTTTTTCCTTCCTCGTCCATCCTGTCAATATCCTTCCAGAACGGAGATGCAAGTGCTGAACAGGCGAGCCTTAAAGGGAGTTTGTGCCTCCTGATTAAGAGGTCAAGCATGTAAGTAACAACCTCAGTATCGGTAAGGAGCGTGCATTTATAGCCGAACATTTCAAGGTATCTCTTATTGATTCCGTAAGACGATATTTCGCCGTTATGAACGATAGACCAATCTAACAGCGTAAAGGGATGAGCGCCGCCCCACCATCCCGGTGTGTTTGTCGGAAACCTGTTGTGCGCCGTCCATATATAGCCTTCGTAATTCTCCAGCATAAAGAAGTCTGCAATCTCATAAGCAAAACCAACACCCTTAAAAGCGCCCATATTCTTGCCGCTTGAAACCACAAAGGCGCCGGGTATCTCCGAGTTTATGTGCATGACTATTTTTACTATATAGTTATCCTCCCTCAATTCCGCCGATTCATGGGACAGATGCTCATGCACATCTTCATGGGGGGTTACAAAATATCGCACAAAGTATGGAGGATTGGTTATTGTCTTGACCCTCCTTGTCGGTATTATTTCCTGATGCTCAACCTTTACTGTTTCCCTTAAATACTCTTCTGTAGCCGGAATGCCCTTCTTATCGCTATACATTATATGAAGTGCATAGTGATTTTTGTAGTCGGGGTATATGCCGTAGGCTGCAAACCCGCCGCCGAGCCCGTTCCCCCTCTCATCCATGCAGCTTATGGATTTGATGATTACATCACCCTTTATCTTCCTGCCCTTCCTGCTGATGATTCCTGTCAATCCGCAGGCTGATATATCTTTCTCACAATATGGACTTAAAATTCCTGGTTTCATAAATTAATAAGTTCAAATACTGCAAAACTTTTTTTGAACGACTTTTTATTTTTTCTTTTGTTCATCTAAAAATAAAAAAAGAGTAAAAGAAAAAATAACGGAAGTGAAAAAAAAGGTTTTGCAGTATATTAAACCATCTTTTCCAATTTCTCCTTCCTCAAATCCTTAGGAAGATGGACGAACCCAAAATTTCTATCGAGGAGTTTATCTTTAAAAGCTGTTACAGGTGTCTGCTCTTTTATCAGTCCTGTCAATATCCCCGCCCTGTCAATATCATCTCCGACAAGTATCGCTCCTACGATTTTATTATCCTTCAGAATTATCCTTTTATAATTTCCATTTGCCGAGTCATTTTTTATAAAAGACTCGTATCCTTCACCTCTGGGGTCTGTAATACCCATAGAAATTGTAGGCACACCCGGAAACTCTATGGAATTCATCGGGAACCCGCCTTTATAAACAGAATCGCCTCCTGACATATTATCGCCTGCTATAGCGCCCTGTCTCTGTGCAAGGGGCCAGATAGGTATCGGCATCTTCTCCCCTGTGATAATATTAAGCGCCTCTGCAACATCGCCGGCAGCATAAACTCCCTTTATATTTGTCTCCATCTTCTCATCAACTACAATCCCTCTATTAATCTTTATCCCGCTCTCTTTTAAAAATCCTGTATTCGGTATAACGCCGATTGCAATAATGACTAAATCGCATTTAATCTTCTTCTTGTCCCTCAAAACCACCCCGGAAGCCAAATCTCCTCTGCCTGTAATCTCTATTACCTCATTGCTGGTTATAACCTCAATGCCTGCATCCTCCATTCTCCTCTGGACAATCCTCGATGCGTCTTTATCCAGAGCCCTGCTTAATACCTCAGAAGCCAGTTCCACTACTGTAACATCTACACCGACAGCATGAAGACCTTCTACAGCCTTAATGCCAATCATTCCGGCGCCTATAACTACAGCCTTTTTAATCCCCCCTCGCCCCTCTTTAGTAAAGGGGGGAGTAGTGGTTAATTTAATTATATTCTCTGCATCCTTCCATTTTGTGAAGGTGTATACATTCTTTCTTTCCTTACCTTTGATAGGCGGGACAAAGGGCGTCCCTCCTGTTGCAATTAAAAGCCTGTCATAATCTATTCTTTTCTTGTCTTCCAAGAGTGCCTGTCTTTTTTTAACATCAACACCTGTTACCCTTTTATCAAAAATAGTTTCTATATTATTGTCCTTATAAAAATTTTCATCCCTGTAATACATCCTATCCTCTGTAACCAGTCCTGCCAGCAAATAGGATATTAAAGGACGGGAATATACACGATGAGGCTCATCGGAGATTATGATTACGGGGTTACCCTTGTCGTTTTTCCTGATAGCCTCTGCAGCCCCTATTGCCGCCGCTGAATTTCCAATGATTAAATATTTCATTTTTCAAATCAAAATCTTAACAATACGGAAAAACTTTTTTCGAACGACTTTTTATTTTTCTTTTGTTCCTCTAAAATTTAAAAAAGAGCAAAAGAAAAATAACGGAAGTGAGAAAAAAGGTTTTCCGTATTATTCTAATTTCTCTCCTCATACGCCATTACCCTGTTTGGGCATGCCTCTACACAGGCAGGTATGCTCCTGTCAGGACATAGGTCGCATTTGGAAGATAGCTTTATTTTTAATCCTTGCCCCTTGCCCCTTGCCCCTTGCCCCTCTATTTTATACTGATTTCTTTTTATCGCACCGAAGGGGCATGCCATTACGCACATCCAGCATCCCACACACTTATATTCATTTACAACCACCCTCCCATCAGGTTTTCTATGCATCGCACCGGTAATACACGCCTCGATACACGGCGCATCGGAGCAGTGACGGCAGTTCACAGATACAGACAAGCCAGGAAAGATCTCCTCTACCAGAGTCCTTGACAGAGGCGCAGGTTTTTCCTTTTTATATGCCTTTATCGTATCCTTTGACCTTGAATGCTCTGTAATGCAGGCAACCTCGCAAAGCCTGCACGCCATACAAACTTCTTCTTTTGGATAAACGATTTTCATATCTAACAATTGAATCTGCTATACGGTAAAACTTTTTCTGAACGACTTTTTATTTTTTCTTTTGTTCCTCTAAAAATTTAAAAAAGAGCAAAAGAAAAAATAACGGAAGTGAAGAAAAAGGTTTTACCGTATTAATCACATTCCCTCCCCGGCATGCTTCAATCCGAGTATCTTCAATTCCCTGTCGCTTAAGCCAACACCCCTCAACCTTTCTCTATTTCCCCTTAAACTTTCAATGGCATTCAAACCCATGCCGCCTAACATCTCCTTAATTTCCCTGCTCCATGCAGTAAGCAGATTCGACATCCTCTCTGCCGCAATCTCGGGGTTCTGTCTCCTTGCAAGGTATGGGTCGTTCGTTGCAATACCCCATGCGCATTTGCCGAGATAACATTTCTGACAGACTGTGCATCCTATGGAGACAAGTGCAGGAGTTGCTATATAAACCGCATCCGCACCAAGTGCGATTGCCTTCACTATATCAGAGGCATTTCTTATACCGCCTGCTATTACCACAGATGCCCAGTTTCTTATCCCTTCGTTACGAAGCCGCTCATCCACCTGCGCCAGCGCAAGCTCTGCAGGTATCCCGACATTATCCCTTATCATAAGAGGCGCAGCGCCTGTAGAGCCTCTTATGCCGTCAATCGCAACAATATCGGCGCCTGCCCTTACAATGCCGCTGGCTATGGCAGCAGCATTGTGGACTGCCGCAATTTTTACGGAAACCGGCTTTTCATAATTTGTAGCCTCTTTCAAGGCGTATATCAATTGTCTTAAATCCTCGATTGAATATATATCATGGTGCGGCGCAGGCGACAGCGCATCCGACCCTGCCGGTATCATCCTTGTCTTCGATACCTCTTCGGTAACCTTTTCACCGGGCAGATGACCCCCTATACCCGGCTTCGCGCCCTGACCAATCTTAATCTCGACTGCCGCAGATACACCGAGATAATCGAGGTGGACGCCGAATCTCCCCGAAGCCACCTGAACGATTGTATTCTTTCCGTATTTATATAAATTCTTGTGCAGCCCCCCTTCTCCTGTATTGCAATATGTCCCCATATTTTCCGCAGCCATTGCCAGCGCCTCGCATACATTGTAATTGATAGCGCCGTAAGACATGGCAGAGAACATAATCGGGACATTTAGTTCAAGCTGCGGGGCTAATCTCGTCTTTAGACTTACCTTACCCTCTCTCTCCTCTATCTCTATCGAATCCGGTTTTCTGCCGAGGTAGGTCTTAAGCTCCATCGGCTCCCTTAATGGGTCTATGGAAGGATTCGTTACCTGGCTTGCGTCAACGACTATATTGTCCCAGTATATGCGGTGGGGTCTATCCGACCCCATTCCGGTTAAAAGTATCCCGCCTGTGTTTGCCTGTTTATTTAAGTTCCTTATAGCCCACGCATTCCAGTTTGCATTCTCCTTAAAATTCTCTCCAACCCTTCGGATGGTTATGCAGTCCGTAGGACAAAAGGTATCGCACCTGTGGCATCCAACACAATTTGCATCAATATTATAGATGCGGTCTTCCTCTGCATCGTAAAATGTAGAGCCGTAGGAGCACTGGCGGACACAGACCTGACACCTGATGCACCTCGCATCATCCCTGTCTACCTTAAATTCATAATATGTCGGGGTTTTGTAAAGCATGGTAAAAAACATATTAAAGCAAGAGGCATGCCAGAAATCAGAGGCTTATATTTCAGGGGGTTATGAAAGGACATGAAAATATTGTATATAATTTGGATATAGTTATATATACAATATGTAAATTATTTTAATAAGCCTCCCTTTTGAATAGTATAATTAAAAGTGCATACTTGACATATTGGCTATTTGCGCATATTTTAATGCTTATATAGAATTCTTGAAAGGGGGTGAAAAATAACTTTTTAAAAGAGGCAGGATGATGAATAAAAATAGGTTTTGCAAATCAGGCGGCGAAATTCCTTAATTGATGGAGGTAAGTATGATAAAAAAGATGACCCTTTTTATAATGAGTATTTTTTTTGTATTGGCTCAATCGGCATCTGCTGAAGTTTACAATATTGACGCCGACCATTCGCATATCGGTCTGTCTGTAAAACACATGGTTATATCCAATGTTAAGGGGAAATTTAATAAATTTACAGGCTCATTTGTGCTTGACAAGGCAGATAATATAGAAGATGCTTCCATGAAGATAGAGGTTGCAAGCATAGATACCAATCATGAGAAAAGAGACGAGCATCTGCGGAGCCCTGATTTTCTCGATGCGGCAAAATTTCCGCAGATAACCTATCAGCATAAAAAGGTTTTGTCTAAAGAGGGGAGCAAATATAAGGTTCTGGGGGCATTGACAATACGGGGGGTAACAAAGGATATTGTCCTCGAAGGGGAGATGCTTGGAAAGGTTAAAGACCCCTGGGGCTATACCAGGGTCGGTTTTACGGGCGGAGGCAAGCTTGACAGAAGGGACTTCGGTCTTGTCTGGAACAAATTGCTTGAAACAGGAGGGCTCATTGTTGATAATACGGTTACTATTATTCTGGAGTTTGAAGGCATCATGCAGAAATAAGAACAAAAACATGATTAGCCACAGACCTTATGATTAAAAAGTAAAGAAGCAAGTCTTACTTTCAGGTTATACTCCTTGAGATAGATAACCATAATCGAAAGGAGGCTTGCATGAATCATCTTAACAGACTTGATTTTAGTGGTCAAAAGATTTA
>JACQEW010000204.1 GCA_016200365.1 Nitrospinota bacterium | reverse complement strand
TGACCGATGATGCCGAATATATACTGATTATGACCAACTCTTTTTCAACTCTCGGCAAAGATACTGTTAAAAAAGCAAGGGAAAAAGGCATCAAGGCAGGGCTATTAAAGCTAAAGCTATTAAGACCTTTCCCGGAGGAAGATATAAAGGATGCACTCAGAGGGAGAAAAGTCGTAACTGTCTTAGACCAGAATATCAGCGTGGGCAAGGGAGGCATTTTGTATTCTGAAATTGCCGGCACTTTATATAATGAAAAAGAGAAGCCTCTATTGCTCTCTTTTATCGGAGGGCTCGGCGGAAAAAAAATAAGCCCCCAGGAGTTTGAATTTATTTTTGATGCCATGATTAAATCATCTGACACAGGAAAAGCTGTTCAACCCCAACTCCTTTACACCGAAGCATAGTGGAAGGATATGGAGAGATTAAAGAAGATAGCGGGGAAATAGTTGCCATGCAGCTACATCAGAAATTCATATTAACAGCAAAGAAATATCCCGGTAAGCTCGCATTCATAGACAGGACTTCCGGCAGGCGAATAACATACTCAAAGGCGCTCATCGCCTCGCTCATCCTTTCCGAGAAGTTCAAGAGGTATGAGAAGGGTTTCATCGGTATTATGATACCAACCTCGGCAGGCTGCGGCCTCTCGATACTTGGGGCATTGATGAGCGGAAGAACGGCTGTCATGATCAACTATTCCACTGGAGCAGCCCTGAATGCAGACCATGCCCGAAACAAGTGCGGTTTTAAAACTATCATTACCTCGCGGACGCTCCTCGAAAAGATAAACTGCCCGATTCTCGACGGCATGGTCTTCATTGAGGACATCATGCAGAAAGTAACAGCCGTAAACAAAATCAAGGCTGCCTTGATCGCACGAATGCCCCTGCCGCTGATACTCAGGGCCGTTCACTCCGGCGATGAGGGCGAAACTGCCGCCATCCTCTTTACCAGCGGGAGTGAGAAAGACCCCAAAGCCGTCGAGCTCACTCATAAAAACATAGGCTCCAATGTCGAGGCATCAAAACAGGCATACAATCTTTCACATGAAGATATATTTTTGGCAAGCCTTCCGTTCTTTCATGTCTTCGGACTTACCGTTGACCTCTGGCTGCCGCTCACCACAGGAATGACGACTGTTACCTTCGCCAATCCTCTCGATTATAAGGCAATCTGTACGGTTATCAGGGAGGAGAAGCCGACTATCATGACTTCAACTCCCAGCTTCTACTGGGGGTATCTGAGGAAGTCCGAGCGTGGGGATTTTCAGAGCATTAAATACGCAATAGTCGGGGCAGATAAATGCCCGGAATCTTTGCGGGATGAGTTCAGGAAGAAACACAACCTGACTCTCTACGAAGGATATGGCGCTACAGAAACCTCGCCCAGTATTTCCGCAAACACCCTTGATTTCAATAGACCCGGTAGTATCGGCAAACCCTTGCCCGGTGTGGAGGTCAGGATTGAAAACTATGAGACCGGAGAATTGTGTGCACACGGAGAGGTCGGCAGAATCATGGTAAAGGGAGACCTCGTAATGAAAGGATACTTTGACGACCTTGAAGAAACTTCCATGAGGATACGGCAGGGCTGGTATGACACCGGCGATATGGGATACATTGACCGGGATGGGTATCTCTATCATTCAGGCAGGTTGAAGAGATTCGTCAAGATCGGCGGAGAGATGGTATCTCTCGTCAAGGTTGAGGACGCTGTAGAAAAACTACTCCCGCAAGATACATCATGCTGTGTCGTTGAAATTCCCGACCAGGTAAAGGGTGCAAGGATAATAGTTGCGGTAACCGATAAGGTTGATGATAGGAAAATCCTGAAACAACTAAGCGATGTTCTTCCTGCTATCGCCCTCCCCAAGCACTTCGTTGTCATCAAGGAGCTTCCCAAAATGGGGAGCGGCAAAATAGACTTCCGTGCCGCAACAGAGATAGTCCGCGGACTGATGAATAAAACATGATTTTTAACGCAAAGACGCAAAGAAGAGAAGAAAGTCGCAAAGAAGAAAACAAAAATAATCACACAAAGACACAGAGCCTCAAAGAAATAAGAAAAAGATTGGAAGATTAAATCTTTTAATCTGTAATTCTTTTCTTTGTGCCCTTTGTGGCTTTGTGTGAGAAAACAAAATCTGGAAACTCTATTATGGAAATACAGGCTATCAAATCCATTAAAAGCATTCCTGTTAAGGAGAACCTCCTTCCAGGAACTCCTGCATGTGCAGGGTGCGGGGGGCTGCTGACTTTAAGGCACTGCTTGAAAGCACTGGGGGATAAGACCGTAATTGTAAATGCCGCAGGCTGTTTCACTCTCCTTTCCATCTATCCCTTTACACCTTTCAGAAATTCGTGGCTCTATACAGCGATGGCATCTGCACCTGCCGGCGCACAGGGTATAAGGGATGCTCTGGATATACTGATAAAAAAGGGGAGGCTTGCTCCCGAAGAGAATTTGAAGGTAGTCGTTCTTACAGGCGATGGGGCTGCTTACGATATAGGGCTTGCTTCTACTTCCGGCGCCCTCTACCGCAATCTTGATTTTTACTATATATGCTACGATAATGAGGCTTATGGAAATACAGGCTTTCAATGGTCAGGTGCTACACCATTTGCATCAAAGACAGGGACAACTCCGCCGGGCAAAATGAGTCCGGCAGGGACTTTAACTTTCAAGAAAAACCTCTTTGAGATATGGAGAAGCCACAAGCCGCCTTACCTTGCCACAATTTCACCCTCCCACCCTGTTGATATAATTAATAATTTTAAAAAGGCTGAGCAGTATAAAGGACCTAAGTTATTTATATCCATTTCTCCCTGTCCTCCCGGATGGGCAACAGAGCCGTCCCATTCCGTTAATTTCGCAAAACTGGCGATTGATACTGGTGTATGGGCATTAAAAGAGGCTGTATACGGTGATGTAAAACATACCTTAATTCCAAAAAAATTTAAGCCTGTTGAAAATTACCTGAAGGAGCAGGGTAGATTCGCCCACATCTTTAAGCCTGTAAGACAGGAGGAGGTATTAAAAAAGATTCAGGATATGGTAGATGAATACTGGAAAGGAGTTATGAGTCAGGAGTCGGGAGTCAAGAGTTAAAAGAAAATGAAGGAAAAACGAAATAATATAAGCTTCTTCTTTAATCCCAAGGCGATTGCTATTATTGGGGCATCGCCTACACCGGGAAAATTATCTTCTGTTATACTGGAAAGCCTTAATAGGATAGGTTTTTCAGGAAGCATATATCCTGTAAATCCCAAATATACTTCTATCAATGACCTCAAGTGCTACGGGTCAATACATGAAATTAAAAATGATATTGACATTGCCGTGATTGCCCTCCCATCTCAATCCGTCTTAGAAACCTTAAAAGATATGGCTAAAACAACCCCCTATCCCCCTTTTTTAAGGGGGAATAAGGTGAAGGGTGCAATAATTGTCAGCGCCGGCTTTAAGGAGACAGGAGAGAACGGGAGGAAACTTGAGGGGGAGATAAAAGGGATTGTAGAAAAATTTGGGATAAGGGTTATGGGTCCTAACTGTATGGGCATATACGATACCATATCTAAAGTAGATACATTCTTTGTCCCTAAAGACAGAGTGGGAAGACCCGTGAGGGGCGGTATTTCCATTGTTTCGCAGAGCGGTTCTTTTGCTGCAACAATAATGGACGAGCTGGCATTAGAAGGTATCGGAGTTTCGAGGGTCATAAGCTATGGAAATGGTGCCGATGTTGACGAATCGGACTGCCTCGAATTTTTAAAAGATGACGAGGCAACTAATGCCATTGCCTTATACATTGAATCTGTAAATGACGGAAGAAGATTTGTAGAGGCTGCATTCCGCTGCACAAGAAAAAAACCTGTTGTTGCAGTAAAGGTCGGCAGGAGAGATGCCGGTGTCAATGCTGCAAGGTCGCATACCGGTGCAATGACAGGAAGGTATGAAATTTACAGGGCAGCCTTTAAAAAGGCGGGTGTTACAGAGATTGATGGGTATGAAGGATTAAAGGATGCGTGCAGGATTTTTAATGTTTATGGATTAATTAAAGGTAAAAAGGTTCTGATTATAACGGATGGCGGGGGCATTGGTGTGAGAATAGCAGATGCCTGTGAAAACTCAGGACTTGAAGTTGCAGGGATTACAGAGGCTGCAAGAAACCGTCTTACATCCAGACTCCCTTCTTTCTGTGCTGTTGGTAATCCCATAGACCTTACAGGCAGCGTTACCGATGAAGATTATCTTACTGCACTCGAAGAAGGTTTAAAAGATGGATTTGACATTGCCATTATGACAGTTTTATGGGGTCCTCCTCAACTTACCGAAGGGCTTGTTGAAAAATTAAAGAAAACTATGAAGCGATATAATACACCGATAATTGTATGCAGCCCCGGCGGGGAGTTCACAAAAATGATGGGCAGGATTTTTGGAGAGAAGGGTATACCTGTCTTTTCTTCGCCTGAGAGTGCAGTAAGGGCTGCTGCAATATTGACAGGAAAAAGAATATAAGAAAACTAACGGTACGCAGATTTACACAGATAATTTTAAAACCAACCCTGCCTCACCTCTCACCAGAGGGGAGAAGGAATTAAAACCAGTTACTTCAAAAAACTTTTTATTATATCAGCCATTACCGGATTCATCAAAGTAAGGGCTATAATCATAAGGAAAATGAGGAAATTGAGTTTTGTATTAAGATTCTCTATCTTCCCTTCAAGCTCTACTTTGATAGTCTGCATCTCTTGTCTGAGAGTCTGCATCTCTTGACGAATGGATTTTGTCTCTCCAAAAAACTCTGTTTTAGTAATAAGTTCTTTGGTTAATTCATCTCTTAATTCAAGTTTTTTCTGAAGGGCTAAATCCTCTGACAGCCTTTTAACCTCTGTCTTTGCCTCCTCAGCCTTTGCATCTATGGTCTCAAGGCTCTTTTCTATTACCTTGATTACCTCTTTGGCATCTTCTCTGCCGAGCTTTCGTTCAAGTATCTCGAATACTTCGATTGGTATTGATATTGTCGTTGCCATTTGCGTATAAAATATCAAATTATAATCATATAATCAAGAAGATTTTTACATACATGAACAAAAACCTGATAGAACACAGATGACACGGATAAGGCGGATAGACACGGATTTTTTAAGGCAAGAAAATTATAAAACTTATAATCTTTTTTCTTAATATCTGTGAAAATCCGTATCATCCGTGTTCCATATGAATTTTATAATTTCCTATATATCAAGAAACTGTCTCAAAGGGACAAATCCTTCGGCATACTTTACCCTCCCCTGTATACCCCTGAATGTGGCGGACGCCTTTGCGATGTCTACAATGGATAGCCCTTCTATGTTTGTCTTCGTAACCTGCGATTTGTGCGCTTCAAGACAGGCTATTTTTTTTTCGATTATATCCGTTATATTAACAAATACACTGGGATTGAAGTCGTGGGTCGTCGGCACTTCATAGAACAATACATTTTTAACATATCTCGTCGCCGATATTGTCCCCTTTGCCAAAGTCCTGTGGTCCTGATGGGTATCGTGTGTATAATTCACAAATATCAATTCAGGCTTTGTCTTTTTAACAACAGCCTCTATATTTGAAATCAATACCTTGTTCAAGGGCAGATTGGTATCAGGATAATCTTTAAATAATACATCCTTTGCCCCGATAGTCCTTGCAGATTCTAACTGTTCATTTTTTCTTATGTCGGCATCTCCACCCATCTCACCCGATGTCATTATAAGAAGATAGACATTATGTCCTGCCTCTGCGTATTTAATAAGCGAACCGCCGCAGCCAATCTCTATATCATCCGGGTGCGCCCCTATTGCCAGAATGTTCATATTAACCTCTCTTTTATTTAGCCACAGACTTACACAGACTTAACAAAAGTGCAAGTGTAAGTGTAAGTGTAAGGAATCTATTGCTTCTCACTTTCACTTTCACTTTCACTTTATTTGTCTGTGGTTTCTGATTATTTCAATACTCTCCTCTCCGTGATTGAAAAGCAAATCTATTACAGACATATACGGCTCGAATTTTCCAAAGAGCTGATTGTATGCAGGGTGATGAAAATCCTGAAAAAGCAATTTCATCCCCTCTTTTGAAAATTTTTCCACATCCATGTATTTAGCGCCGTCCTTTCCCGCAAGGTAGGTATCAGCCCCTGCCAACCTGCATAGTTTTATGAGTCTCTCCGTAGGCTCTTCAGAAAATCCCCCCTCGCCCCCCTTTTCTAAAGGGGGGATGGG
>JACQEW010000203.1 GCA_016200365.1 Nitrospinota bacterium | reverse complement strand
TCCTTTTACTTGTTCTTTATTTTTAAATTCGGTTAGATTTATTCCATTTGGGATGAGGCTTATCTTATCCTTCGGTACCCCCATATTTATATACTGTTCGACTTCTATCTTTGAGACCGCTATTACCCTTTTAGCGGATTTAAGGATTTTGAAGCCTATACATACATCGAACAGTCCCTTTAAAAACTCCTTTCCCATGAGCCTCAATACAGAGCCGTGTGCCGAAAGGATGTAGGGGATTTTGTATTTTGTTAAATATCTATAGGCTGCTGCGTTCTGGAGTGTCCTGAATTCGTGGAGATGGACTATATCAAACTGCCGCAGATTTTTTTTAAGGTCTTTTAAAATACCGGGCGATATAAATACCTTTTGATTAAAGGCAAGGGTGTTACTAAGATTTCTGAAATATTTTATTTTTATACCTTCGACTTCAGTCTCGATGCAGGTTGTTGACTGCCGACTGCCGACTGCCGACTGCCGACTATCTTTATCAAATACATCGGTTGTATAGACAGTTATATTATGACCTTTTCTGACCAGCTCCCTGCACAACTCATACACAACCCTCGGTGTGCCGCCATACGACCACGCAGGATAAAAATACGGGACGATATGTAGGATATTCATGTTGTCCAATCCGAACAGAGCAGTTCTGTCTGTTTAATTATGGATTCTGTAATGATATTGATATAAATTACCTAACCTTTCCTCTGGCTTTCTGCAATAGATTTCGGTATAATTAAAACATGCATAAGAAGTCATTGAAAGATACTAATCCCTATCTGAAAGACCACAAAAAATATGAGGCTGCATTAATAACAAATGTAATAACCTCTTCAGCCGTTGAGTCTATTCATATAAAACCAGCAAAACTTTTAAAAAAGAGTTCTAAACATTCTCATCAGACTTAGCCTTTAAAGTTCTTTCAATTATACGGGCAAAGATTTTTTCCATGAGTTTATAATCTCTGCTCAACCCCATGTTAATTGCCGAAAAATACTCCTTCCTTTTTCTCCCTGTAATATCGGTAAAATCAAGGATTGGCAATCCAGCCTGAGAAGCCATAATAGTTGAAAGTATTCTTGCCACTCTGCCGTTGCCTTCTCTAAATGGATGGATAAGAACCAGTTCCACATGAACCTCTGCCAAAGCCTGAATAACTCGCTCATGCGACTCAAAATTGCAGGGAGTATGTTTTCGAAGAGAGCTTTTTTCCAATTCCGCCATCAATAAGGGAATTTGCATTGCAGCAGCAAAAGGGAAATCACCTTTGCTAACATTGACCTGTCTGTATCCACCAGCCCATTTGTAAATTCCATCGAGCCATATCTTATGCAGTGCTTTAATGTCTTCTGCTGTAAAACGATGGTTTGCGTTATACATGCGGAGAAGCTTATCAATCGCTACCGCAAGAGCCACAGACTCTACCTCATCCATTTCTTTTTCTCGTTTTATGCCAAGTCTGTTTTTAAGCACCCGCCCACGAGAGCCCGCTTCAAACTGGGCTTCGGGTAGGGTTGATGTGTCATAGCGGGTAGATTGTTTTCTGTTTACCATTTGTCTCTCAATTCGATGAATGCATCATAAAGAAGTTTACACGCTTTTGGTATGTAGCTAAATTTTATTGGCCGTGTTGTCTTGCCTGTTTTTTTCACTTTTGTATGTGATAAGTCCGATTCCAACCTCTTGCTATGAAGCTCATTTGCAGCTTTGTATATTCGGGGATATTTCTTAGAAAATGTAGAGGTTGGAGAGAGAACCCCTCCAATATTTCCCAATTGGTAGTTACCTATAGTAGAGTCATGTGCGAAGAGTGCATCAAGCAAAAAATCATTAATTGTATCCATAACATTTACCCATGCCGATGGGTCAGTCTTAAAATATCCCTTTGCCCTGACAATCTTTCGCTCGGCTTCTGAATACCGTCTCCCGAGGATTGTTCTCCAGTCTATGTCAAGGATTGGTACTTTCAGCATTGAATTCAATGCTACCTCTATCCCGCATGTAACCGCTCTCGTCCTCGCTATCATTCCAAACTCTTTCAACATCAACTCAGCGGACTTATTTAGACATGATCTTGGCTTTTTCAGCTCAAGGTCATTGCTTGCCAGTAAGTATGCCGCTAAAATGCTGTTGTCTGTACTCTTGTTTTTTGTGAGTTGATTAAGCAGGGCTTCGTAAGATGGATTTCCAATAAAAGCTTTATTAACATTAGAAAGTGATGCTGCCCTTACCCACCAGTTTGGATTGCTGCTAAAAAATCGCTCTATTTCCTGATAATTCAATACCCTATTTTGGAGAAGCCAAATACAACATGCCGCTTTTAAATCGCTTCTGCCAATTCTATCTGTTTCATTGAAAAGTATTTTTATATGATTATTAAAGAAAAGAATCATTCGGTCGGGTACTTTACCGCAAATAGAAATTATAAGTTCCGCTGAAAACGAAGGATACAAATTATCATCTTTAAGAATCATATAGAGTTGTCTACACAATTCCAAAGGCAATGACTCGTAACGATTAAAATATCGGAAAATCGAAATATAAAGATGTGGATAGCTTCTGATTATTCTCAGAAGACGACGACTTGTTTCTAAAGAAGGACTTGCACGAGCCAGAACATACTTGAACCGGGTTTCGTCTGAGATTTTGTAATGTCCAGTTAACTCTTTTATTCGTTTGTGTATTTGTTTTTGAAATCCGTAGCTTCTGGGTGTAGGTTCCGGCGGGTTGCTGATTGATTTGATTTCTGCATTAACATCGGTTATTCGTCTAATATCAATCTTACTGCTTTGTGGGAAAAGGCCGATTGACTTGCTCAGCAAGTCTAACTCAACCAACATATGCCGAAGATGACGCTCATCTTTAGCATATAGTCGAATATCATCTACATATCTGAAATACTTTATCTTTTTAATTGCTGTCCGCTTATTGTCGAAATGCGATAATACCACTTCTGATATTAATCCTGATGATAAAGGTCCCTGGGGGATGCCATGTCCCTGATATATCTGACTTGCTGTATCGGCTTTTGTCCAATGCCGTAAACATTTAAGAAGGAAGTCTATAAATTCATCATCTATCTCAAGTTCCTTTAAGAAATGTTTTAAAACATTATGGTCTATGCTGTCATAGCATGCCGTCAAATCAAAAAAGGCTCTATATACAAATCCTTTGCCATGAGCCTTTCTTATTGCTTCTCCAAATTTTCTATGCCCAGTTTGCCATTTGCGGTAAAAATACCGACTTCTTTTACCGGCATATAAATGACCGAATGTTTCTTTATAATATCGTTGGCGTACTTTCGGATATAGTTTTTCAGCAATGATATTCACAAGCGATTGATATACAATTTGATCTTCTATGCACAATAAGGTATAAGGCCTCAAAATGCCAGATTTCTTAGGCAGATATACTTTACAGGCATCAGATGGTTCGAAAATGCCGCGTTTAAGCCTATCTCGCAAGTAATTCAGCAATTTATCGTCGGCAACTGAATATGCTTCATAAATCTGACGAAAATAATTTTTGTATAGTGCATCGGTATTGGTTAGCGTCCATTTCCACGCTCGATGCAAATTGCTCAATTGAAAGGTGTCGCTCAAATCATTTGGCATTTATAATGTCCTCTTGAACTTCTTTGGTGACCCTAATCTCCCCAGACAACAGTTTTGGCAGCAGGGTATCACGGATAGAGGCGAGGGAGCGGGATTGATTGATATTATGATTCATTGCAAAACCACTAATTTCGCGGGCAAAAGATTGTAATATATCCATTGAAATATGTGGAGCTATCGCTCCACGGGAAATTGTTCTCGATGGGTTTATTTCAACTGCATCATCAAATCTCATTTCCTTCCACCTATCTCCCATTCCCCCTTCTTTTGTCAGCATTCAGGATTTTATTCAGATAGGCAATTTTCTTTTTATAAGATTGTATTTCCTTCTCATATTTTTTTCTCTGTTCAAGCTTTTTCAATATCTCTTGCACTTCTTTATTCGTTATATGTTTATTAATAACCTTTCCACCATTACGGTATTTCAAATAATAATAGGAATATATCTTGCTCTTATATTGTTTATTCCGTTTGTTTAGTACGCCTTTAGGAAGCCCAGAGACAGACTTTTTAAGACTATTGAGCATCTCCTGACACCGCTTTAGTTCGTCACGGAGCATGCCGCTGATGACCTTATCTTTTGCCACCACTTTCAAAAAACTATTATCACTTTTGTGGTGGAAAATCGCAAGTATTTCTTCATTCAAACCCTAACTCTCTCAAATTCCTCTTTATCAGCGACTCAAGTTTTACACTTTCTGCAAACTGCCCTTCAAGTTTTGATGTAAGTCGCTTCATCTTCTCATTAAATGACTCATCGTCTTCTTCTATGTCTTCAGCACCCACATATCTTCCGGGTGTGAGGACATAGCTGGAGAGCGGATTTCTTCAATATTAGCACTTTTGCAGAAGCCGGGGATGTCCTTGTAAATATACCCCTCACCCCAACCCTCTCCCACAAGGGGAGAGGGATACTCCGATTTTTTGCCGTGTTATGGGCTGTTAATATCTATTTAGTCCCTTGTTGATAATCCCTATCCCGTAGCCGAATGCGCTGACAACATTGCGGATTATTATTACAAAAGGATAGAGGCAGAGGATCGGGTCTCTTTTTACATTAATCAGCTTAAATGTTGACGGGAGCTGCAATATGATTGAGAGAGACAGGAGGATGGCAGGAAGCCATAAAGTAAAGGGAATAGTCAATATAGAAAGGGCTGACATGCCGCATATTAATACATTTAATGCAAGAAACCTGTCTGCCGGGTAAAGAGCCAATCTCTCATGAACCCTGTATCTGGCATAAGAATACTGCCTTTTTAGATAACCATTGAAGGTCGGCTTAAAATGATGAAGGGCAGAAGCCTCTTTTGTATAGATGAGCTTATAGCCTTTTTCGATTATCCTGCGGTTTAAATCTGAATCAAGAACCGCATTCACTAAATTTTCATTAAAGCCTCCTATCTCCTTAAAGATTTCCGCCCTGTATACGGCATTGGCTGATGTAATATGATTGGCATATCTCTCCTTTGTCTCAAACTTGCTTTCTATTTCATAGCCGGCAATCTTTGCTATCCATGAGCTTTTTTCGGGTGTAACAAGCCTGCCCCCCACCCCTGCAACCTTTGCATCGGCAAATTCCCTTATAACCTTTTCAATCCATCTATCCTCAATCTCAACATCCGCCTCAACAATTGCGATAAACTTTCCAGTGCAGTGCTTCAAGCCTTCATTCAGCGCCGATGCCTCCCCGCCGTTCTTCCTTTTGATTAACTTAACCCCCCCATACCCCCCTTTGACCTCCCCTTTATCCCCTCCTTCTGAAGGAGGGGAGGGGGAGGTCTTAAAGGGGGGAGCGGGGGGATTAAGGAAATTTTCGGCAAGGGTATAGGTATTGTCAGTCGAGCCGTCATCAACCGCAATAACCTCAAACTTCAGGCCGGTCTTTTGATTCGCAATGGACAGAATACTTTTGATTATCGTGTCCTCATTATTATATGCCGGCATTAAAAAACTGACATCCATACTTAGATAAAAAACAAATAGATTCTTCGCCTTCGGCTCAGAATGACAGAAGGAGAAGGATGTCATTCTGAACGAAGCGAAGCGGAGTGAAGAATCTCACTCATTAAGTTTTATAACTCACTTGAACAAATTAATTGCCACCTTAATATCGTTTACAAAATCCTTTATACTGCGATAGGATGCAACCCTTTTCATAATCATCCGCGGTCTTATATAAAACGACCTGTAGGCATATCTCTCCAATTTTTCCAGTTCTTCCTTCGACAGGTGCGGATAGCTGATCATGCTCTTGCCTAAAGGATTTATATTATCCGATTCATCTACAAGAAAGCCCTTTTCTTTGCAGAAATCATAAAACTTTGTCCCTTTAAAAGGTGTGGCGATAGAGAACATGATATTGCTGACATCGAGCCTCTTCAATTTTTCAACAGTATTTATTATATCCTGAGCCGTCTCCTTTGGGGAAGTTCCGAACATAATATTGAGTTTCGGCTCGATACCATATTTTCTTAACAGCCCGATAGCCTTATATACATTCTCCACCATTAAATCCTTCTCGATATAATCAAGCACATCCTGGTTCAGGTTCTCAACTCCAATATCTATTGAAACACAGCCTGCCCCTGCCATTTCTTTGACCACATCTTCATCCGTGAGGAAGTCAGCCCTGCTTAAACACCCCCACTCCATACCAAGCTCTTTAATGCCCCTGCATATCTCCAGAGTCCTGTTCCTCGCCCATAAAAACTGGTCATCCACAATCATCACAGAATTGAATCCCTGATTTTTTATTGTCTTGAATTCTTCAATCACCCTCTTTGCACCGGCAATCTGGACAGGCGGTTTTTTGCCGTTGTTATACCTCATATATTCAAGCTCCCTTGCAAAGCTTATGGAATTAGGCACACAGAAATGACATTTGAAGGCGCATCCCCTCGATGTCATCATTATCGTATGAGGTCTCTTTCTGAATTTCGGATTAAAATAATT
>JACQEW010000215.1 GCA_016200365.1 Nitrospinota bacterium | reverse complement strand
TTCTCTGACAACTGCTTCACTCTTGAATGTTTTTATTTTAATAAATGCCGTATCCAGAGAATCTCCTTTCCCCTTTTTTGAGCCACATTCAAATTTCAATTCCGGTGTTCTGATGAAATCAAATCCAACGGCTTCAACTGTGTCATTGACAGCCATTTCGTCAGAAGGCTGCTTCAGGCAGGTGAACTCCCGCTGATGAAGCTCGTTTATAATCGAATAGGGTATCCGAAGGGCATAATATCGGACACCGTCTAATGTGATATAGTCCTGCTGAAAATCAAAAGTCAAGGCGGGAGCTATAATAAATAGTCTGCTGCCAATCCGTGTGCCAAGGGCTTCATGGAGACTCTCAATAGTATCTTCATCAATTCTGACACCATTCTCCTTCATGTGATTGAACACAAGAACACTTGACCCCTTGAGATACCCATCCAGTTTAATACCTCCGACAGTATGAGGCTCATCACGGCATTGAAAAAGCTGCAAAGCAAAGAACCGCCAAGAATCCCATGAAAGTTCCTTTAATTTTGAGAAGTCATAAAGGCCAGCATTATAGAGGGTGAAAGGCTTGCATTGTTTCCCATATTTCTTTTTTGGATTTTCTAAGTCTTTGCTTTCGGAGATATTTAAAAGACGTTTTTGTATTGTATAAATGGCTAATTTCCCGCAGTCTACACCAATCCACCGCCTGCCCAACTTCTCCGCCACAGCGAGGGTTGTGCCAGAACCAGCAAAACAGTCCATGACAAGGTCGCCGGGGTTGGAGGAGGCTTTAATGATGCGGTCAAGAAGGGCTTCTGGTTTTTGGGTAGGATACCCGATTCGTTCCTCTGCCGTCCCCTGAACAAAAGGAATTTCAAAAATTTCCGTGGGCTTTCCCTCTTTCATATATGCCTTTCTGACCGTTCCATCATTATCGTAATAAAATTTATACCGTTTTCCTTCCTTATCCATTTTGTCATAGCGACGTACTGCCTTATCATCATACTCGATAAGGGTTGCTTCTTCGTTAAAATTATAATTGTCTGATTTTGTATAAAACAGAAGAATATCGTGTTTTCTGGGAAAGTTTTTTTCTGTGCTTGTTGGCCCAAAGTATTTCCAAATAAGGTCATTCCTAAATTTTGTCTCCCCAAATACCTCATCCAGCAACACCTTAACATAATGCACCTTCTTCCAATCCAAATGCACATAAATACTCCCATCCTCACTCAACAACTCCCGAAGAAAAACAAGCCGTTTTCTCAAAAACTCTAAAAATTTCGCCCCGGCAATCTTATCCTGATATGCCTTCTGATCCTGATTTCCCCGAAATTCCTGTTTCGTAGCAAAAGGCGGATCTATGTAAATAAGCCTTACTATACGCTGTAGAGGCACAGCTAATGTATTGGCAAGGATGTCTTCTTCCCGTTCCTTGCCGTGATAGACAAGCTCATATTCCCGTTTCTCTGGAGGGAAAAGGATTCTTGCCCATTCAGGAGATAGTTCCTCACCCTTTTCAAGCAATCTGATAATTTCCTGCCGCTGCTCAGGCGTCATAATGCCGACTCCTTAATTTTCATTTGTTTTCTTTTTGCCGGATAAGGTGAAAAAGATTCCAATTCCAGTTCATCAAGCAGTCCGCTATCTGCGAAGCTGTATGTCGTTTCTTCTCCGACAATGATGTGATCCAATATCTTTATACCAAGCGGCCGACTGGCAGAAATCAAATCCCGTGTCAGAATAATATCCGATTCGCTTGGCTCCGGTAAACCCGATGGGTGATTGTGTGCTGCTATCAGACTGCTTGCATTTGTCCGCAAGGCATGAGTAATTATACTCCTAACAGGCGGCTTTACACTATCAACAGCCCCCTGAGCAATAAGCACATCATCAAGCAGACGATTTTGACGATTCAGATAAAGAACACTAAAATGCTCATCAGGCAAACTTCTCAACCGCTCCTTTACATATTCACCTGCTTGCTTAGTGCCTTTTATTTGAATGCATTTCTTGCCATCCGGCAAAGAAACACGCCTTGCAATCTCCATTGCAGCCGCCAGCTGAGCGACCTTGGCACCCTTTAATCCCTTGACATTAAACATCGCCGACAACGGCACCTCTGCCATTGCCCGCAAAGAGCCAAATTGCTTCAAAAGACTGCGCCCCAATTCAACAGCATTAGTTCCCTGATACCCAACTCTAACCAAAATCGCAATTAATTCTGCATCAGTCAAAGCATGTGGACCACGACTGAGTAATCGTTCCCGCGGTCTATCTTCTTCTGGCCATGAGATAATTCCTTTTGATATTTTCCTTGTCATTTTATTTCAACACCCACTCGACCACTTTTCTATATATGAATCGAGTTGTTTCCATCCGCGCAGATTAAAATACCCGACACAGAAATCCGACCTTCGGGATACATCGAGCGTATCGTTCAAGCCCTGAATCAAATGATTTTCAATGTTGTCGTAGATTTTCGGCATTTGATATTTTATACCTTAATAATACTCCTTTACTGCCTTTGCTATAGCGCCGGCAATTCTATTTATGTATTCCCTATTTCTCAATCTCCCTGCATCCTCATGATTTGTTATATTTCCGACCTCAATCATAATCGCCGGCATATCCGCATCCTTCATGATTAAAGCAGGCATGGGCTTCAAAGTAATCTTCTGGTCGGAGATAATCTCTGTTAAATTTTTCTGGATTAATTCCGCTATCTTTGCCCCTTCGCTGGCATAGTCGGAGTGCGTCATATCCTTTAAGATTATACTCAGGTCATTCTCCTCATTTTCACTGCCGGCTGTTTCATTCCCGTTATCCTGCTCTCCGGAGGCTAACTCCTTTCGCATTTCTTCATAGTCTAAATAATAAATCCAGATACCTCCTGATTTCTCGCTATAAGATGCGCCTGTATGAATGCTTATGAGTAAATCTCCTTTGCTCTTATTTGCCAGCGCTACTCTCCTTTCCAACGGTATATCCGCATCGCTTTCACTTGTCATTACAACCTTCAGCTTCATGTCATTTAATATCATCCGCTTTAGGGATAGAGAAATCTGCAATGCGGCATCCTTCTCCAGCAACCCATCCTTCCCTTCACCGCCTTTATCGGAGCCTCCATGTCCTGGGTCAATAACAACAGTTTTTAATCCTGTAGAATCCGCTCCGCCGACGTAAGAGAGAAGGAGCATTAGCAATAATAAAAAACTGCGGAAGATTTTCATTTGGAAAATTGTAATATAAAACGCGGATGACACAGATAAAATAAATAAAGTTGAGTAGTTAAGTAGTTAAGTGGTTGAGTGGTTTTAACTACTCAACTACTCAACATCTCAACTACTCAACTATTAACTTATTGTAAATCAGCGTCATCTGCGTTCTATCAACTGTTACACAATCTTTGCACCGAGAGCTTTTTCAATATGTTTAAGTGCAAAACGATGGTTATCTTCGTCAAAAGATGCCACACAATTTACCGGGACCTCCACAGTATAATCTCTATTCCTTAAATCCGCCACTGTGTGCATTATACATATATCCGTGCAGACGCCGGCCACTATCACCTTTTCAGGGGCGATTTCCTTCAAGATGCCTTCCAGATTAGTATTGTAAAATCCGCTGTATCTGGTTTTGGGTATAACCCTTCCTTTAAATGGTTTAAGCTCCTCTATAATATCCGATTCCACGCTCC
>JACQEW010000214.1 GCA_016200365.1 Nitrospinota bacterium | reverse complement strand
TACCAATCTTTAAAGAGATTACAAAAATGCTGTTCACCTTTAATAATTATGGGCTTACCATAACGGAGTGCCAGTGCAACGGCATTTGTGCCACAGCTTTCCTCCTTGAGAGAAGCCCCACAAACAATGCCTTTCTCACTGCACCTCAAAATAATCTCCGGGGCAGAGAAGATTTCTAATATCCTTGCATCGAAGTCTGTGAGAATAAATATACACGATTTATCTGGTAGGGTTCTGTGAGCTCTCACGGGCAGTGGATATTAAGTCTGTATAGGGGAGGGTAATATTTGATAATACTTTATCTTTGAGGATGTCTCTGATTCGATCCAGATTTGAATCCACACCTATTTCTTGACAAAGACGGTGCGAGGCAATAAGCCTACTCTTACTTATAAGATACCTGTTTTCATCAACCTTGAGGTGCAGTGGTAATTTCTTCCACATGGTTTACGACTCCAGAAAGATGAATGGTATAAATTAATACAGTGTGCGGATAAATTTGAAAACTTATCGGGGTAATCCCCTTAAATATCTCATAAGCCCTTCGATATAAAAACCTATCTCCTTCAAGGCTACCCTGTAGTTGAAAATTGTGCCGCCGTAAGGGTCTGCAATATCCATCGCCACCCCCTTTTCATTCCCAAATTTGCTCAAGAGAAACACCTTGCCTGCGCTTTCGGGATAACTGCTTACTATCTTATCCCTGTGATCACCCTCCATCACGAGTATCAAATCGGCATCCCTTACCATCTCCCCTGTAAGGTGTCTCGACCTGTGGTGGGATATATCAACGCCGAGCTTTTCAATAATGCTCAAAGCATCTTCCCTTGCCCTTCCGCCCTTCATATCCATAAGCCCTGCAGAGGATACGGATATATCCGTCATCCCGCTGTTCCTGAGCTTTTCTTTCAGAATGGTCTCAGCCATCGGGCTTCTGCATATATTGGCAGTGCAGACAAAAAGGATTTTTTTTATGTCCATTAAAAATACCCCTTATTTTTTAGTTTAATTATACCATATAATACCCTTTCCAGTCGTAAAACTTCAACTTTAAAAGGAAAATAAGGTTAAAATAAACCTCTTTGATTTTGAGGATTTGTCCTCGTTTATTCTTTTCAATTTATGATATAATAATTTACAAAAATTGGCACTGGTTCAAAATACGAATTAGAAAGAGGTAGATATTTTCATGAAAAAACTTTTTAAGATACCCTTGGTTTTGGAGCCTCAAAAAGAAGGAGGATGGACAATAACAAGTCCTCTTCTTCCGGAATTAATAACCGAGGTTGACGACATTAAGCAGCTTGATGAAGTTGTTCGGGATGCGATTAGTGCAGTTGTGGAGCTCTATGAAGATACAGGCAAAGAGTTTCCACCCGACTTAATTGCTGATGGAATAAAGTCTTCCGTATTGTTTGAATCTCTCGTCTTTACAGGAACATGACCTATAGAGAGCTTACTAAAAAGCTTCAATCTATTGGTTGCTATGAAATCCCACGTAGAGGAGGAGGTTCTCACCGAAAATGGATCAATTAAACAAGGTACGATTCGAGGTATTTTAAGACAATTGGGGATAGACATAGAGGATTTTAAAAAAGCATAAAACCTTCCATTATCCTTTATACCGCTAAATATTGGTAAAAATTTCACTTTAAAAGCTTGATTAGAACAAAGATAGTCATATTAAAATGGATAGATAAATTAATTGGAAAACCTGCCGTTATATTATTAAGCGAGTGGCAAGGGATAAGGGGCAAGGGGCTAAGGGGAGTAAATATTGACTCACGACTTACAACTCATGACTCACGACTTAAAAATTTTCTCATCATTCGTCCCGGAGGCATTGGTGATGCTGTCTTGCTGTTTCCTGCCTTAACCGAATTAAGAAAATCCTTTCCGCACAGCCAGATTCATGTATTGGCAGAGAAAAGGAATGCAGGGATTTTAGAATTATGCCCCTCTATTGATAGGCTTTATCTATACGACAGGGGACTTGATCTCTTCAGGGTATTGAGAAATAACTACGATGCAGCAATAGATACGGAGCAGTGGCACAGGTTATCCGCTGTGATTGCCTTTTTAACAGGGGCTGAGGTCAGGATTGGATTCTCTACAAATGAGAGGGAAAGGCTGTTTACTCATAGGGTTGAGTATTCCCATCATGATTATGAAGCGAACAGTTTTATAAAATTATTCAGTGTCCTCTTAAATCCGAATGTGGAATTTGACCCTGAAAAACCATTTATTAATATACCTAATTCCCAATCTGCAATCTCGGGGCACCCGCAAAAGCGGGTCGTGCAATCTTCAATCACTATTGCCCTATCTCTTGAGGCAAGCATTAAAGAGAGAGAGTGGGGGATCGAAAAGTTTTCAGGGCTTGCCGATAGGTTGATACAAAAGGGCGTAGAGATAGTCGTAATTGATAAGAAAAGAATTAATGATTTTAATGTCAGTGGAATAAAGAACTTAACCGGAAAATTAAATTTAGTTAAAGCAGCAAAGGAATTATCAAAAGTCAGTCTTCTTGTTAGTGGTGATACAGGGATTATGCACATAGCCTATGGACTTGGAATTTCTACGGTATCTCTTTTTGGTCCCGGCATCGAAGATAAATGGGCGCCTAAGGGGAAAAATCATATTATAATAAATAAAAGACTCTCATGCAGCCCCTGCACAAAATTCGGCTATACCCCTGCTTGTCCGAGAGATGCAGAATGTATGAAAATGATAACTGTGGATGAGGTGGAGGATGCGGTTTTAAAATTGATTAATACTTTTATTAAAATACGATAAATCTATTTAGTTCACACTGAAAAATGACCTTTTTTTCACTTCCGTTATTTTTTCTTTTGCTCTATTTTATTGAAATTATTACATTAAGGAACAAAAGAAAAAATA
>JACQEW010000202.1 GCA_016200365.1 Nitrospinota bacterium | reverse complement strand
TGCCTACTGCCTACTGCTTACTATAATTTTATGGCTGAAAAACTTACAGGTCCTGAAAAGGCTGCAGTGCTTTTAATATCGCTGGGTGATGAGTTGGCATCACAGGTTCTCAAGAATCTCGATGATAAAGACATCCAGATGATAGGGAATTATATGACCAGGGCTGCGAATGTTACCTCTGATGCTATAGATAATGTTTCAGAGGAGTTTTATAAAGAGGTATCTTCAGGCGAGGGCGGGCTGGTAGTTGGAGGGAGGGACTATGTAAAGAAGGTGCTTGAGAAGGCGCTTGAGCCGTGGAGGGTGCAGGAATTGATGGAAAGGATGGCGTTTACCGGCGAAGAGGAGAGCGGAGGCGGTCTTGACGCTATTCGTATCCTCGATGCCAAGACCATAGCGAATTTTATGAGAAACGAGCATCCCCAGACTTGTGCTATTATTCTGGCGCATCTTGAGCCGTCCCACGCAGCAACGGTATTAAAGGAATTGCCGGAAAAGTTTCAGTCGGAAGTGGCATTCAGGATGGCGGTTCTGGAGCGTATCCCCCCCGGTGTGATAAAAGAACTGGACGAGGCGCTGGCAGCAGAGTTCAGAAGTGCAGGCGCAGTGGAGGGGAGCAAGATAGGAGGGGTTGGGTCTGTGGCTGAAGTGTTGAACCAGTTAGACCATACTACAGAAGCCCGGATTATTTCGGAGATAGAGGCCAGCAATCCTGATCTGGCTGAGGAAATAAGAAAGCTGATGTTTGTATTTGAAGACCTTATAAAGGTTGACGACAGGGGCATGCAGACGATATTGAAAGATGTGAGCAGCCAGGACCTGCTGATAGCATTGAAAACAGCCAGCGAGCCTCTTAAGGCAAAGATATTCGCCAATATGTCGGAAAGGGCTGCAACGATGATGAAGGAAGATCTTGAAGCTATGGGACCACAAAGGCTCAGCGAGGTGGAGAAGGCACAGCAGAATATTTTAAAGGTTGCCAAAAAATTGGAAGAAGAGGGGAAGATAGTTATAGGAGGTGCAGGGGAGGAGCTTGTTTAATACAGTAGGCAATAGGCAATAGGCAATAGGCACCTTACTTACTGCTTTTATTGCTTACTGCTTACTGCCTACCGCTTACTTTATAATATGGTTCTAAAATCGGAAAAGGAAAATATTAAGCCCTTTCAATTTGTGGATATTGAAAAGATGAAATATACCCGCAAAGAGAAGAAAGAGGAGTCCCTGTTTGAAAAAACGGAGCAGAAGGGCAAGAGAAGCGATTTCAGTCAGGGGGGATTCGGTTTTACGGTTCAAAGAGAGGATAAAGAGGCTGAAGCAAAAAAAGAGGCTGAAAAATATTTAGGCGAGGCAAAACTTAAGGCAGAGAGGATTGAAAGAGAGGCTTACGAAAAGGGATTGGCAGAGGGGAAAAGGATAGCGATGGAAGAGGGGAGAAAGGCTGTTGTTCCCCTTATCGAGACCGTTAAAAAGATATTAACAGAGGTCAGCGGATTAAAAGAGAATATATATAAGACAATAGAATCCGAGATGTTAGAGCTTACTTTTGCAGTCTCTGAAACTGTTATACACAGGGAAATTGCCGCAGATAAGGAGATGGTTTTGAATACCATAAAGGCAGCGGTTGCAGGTATCATCGGAAAAGAAGAGATTGCAATAAAGGTAAACCCCGAAGATTTGGAAGCGGCGAGAAAGATAAAGACAGATATTCTAAGCTCAATCAACGGACTTAAAAATGTAACCATTGACGGCGACCCGTCAATAGGCAGAGGCGGGTGCACCGTTGAGACAAATTTCGGCAGCATAGATGCGAGGATAGGGCAGCAGATAGAAGATATAAAACACACCCTGAAAGCAGTGAAGAGTTAAGAGTGAAGATTGAAGAATGAAAAACTCTTAACTTTTAACTCTTAATTCTTCACTCTTAACTTTTAACTTTTTATGCTTCCATCCATTGATTTCAAAAAATATCATCGTGCATTGAAAGAGATTAATCCCATAAAGATTAACGGGAAGGTAATACGCGTGGTAGGACTGGTGGTTGAAGGAAATGGTCCTGATTCTTCTATAGGCGGGCTCTGCGATATATATCCAAAGGGAAAACTCCCCCCGATAGGCGCCGAGGTGGTCGGATTCAGGGACAAGAGTATTCTTCTTATGCCGCTTGGCGATACAAGAGGGATAGGACCGGAAAATCTGATTGTTGCAAGGAGAGAAAGGGCGAGTATAAAGGTATCGGATGAATTGCTGGGAAGGGTGATAGATGGGCTTGGAAATCCGATTGATGAAAAGGGTCCGGTTCAAACAGGAATCGAGCAGCCCTTATATGCTACACCTATTAATCCTCTCAAGAGGAAAAGGATAAGCGAGCCTCTCGACCTCGGTATAAGGGCAATCAACGGCATTCTTACATGCGGTAAAGGGCAGAGACTGGGCATACTTGCAGGAACCGGCGTAGGAAAAAGCATCATGATGGGGATGATAGCGAGAAATACAAAGGCGGATGTGAATGTCATCGCCCTTATTGGAGAAAGGGGAAGAGAGGTAAAGGATTTTATAGAGAAGAATCTCGGCGAAGAAGGATTAAAGAGGTCGGTGATAGTAGCGGCTACATCAGACCAGCCGCCCCTTATAAGAATGAGAGGCGCCTTTATTGCTACAGCCATCGCAGAGTATTTTAGAGAAAAGGGCATGGATGTGATTCTGATGATGGATTCGGTAACACGCTTTGCCATGGCGCAGAGAGAGGTGGGACTTGCTATAGGCGAGCCGCCCACAACAAAGGGATATACACCCTCTGTCTTTGCCATGCTCCCGAAGCTCTTAGAGCGGGCAGGGACGGCATCGGATAAAGGAAGCATTACAGGTCTCTATGCAGTTCTTGTAGAAGGCGACGACCTGAGCGAGCCGATAGCGGATTCTACGAGGGCGATACTTGACGGGCATATTATTTTATCCAGGAGTCTTGCCGCCCACAATCACTATCCTGCAATAGATATAATGAACAGCGTAAGCAGGGTAATGATAGATATAGTATCCCCGGAGCAGATGGAGCTGGCAAATAAGATTAAAGAGATTATTGCTACCTATAAGGAAGCGGAAGACCTTATAAATATCGGGGCTTATGTAAAGGGGAGCAATCCGAAGATTGACTATGCCATAGGCATGGTAGACAGGATAAACAAATACCTTATTCAGGGGATAGGGGAGAGGTCGGATTTTAACGAAAGCCTTGAATCATTAAAAACCCTTTTTAGTGCAAGTGTAGGTGTAAGTTAAAATACTTTACACTTACACTTACACTTACACTTATATGTTTCACTTCAGACTTGAACCTGTTTTGAATTACAGGAAGACCATTGAGGATAATCTGCTTAAGGAGTTATCCGAATTTAAGAGGCAGTTGTCGTTTGAAAAGGATAAGCTTAAAGAAATGGAAGATGAGAGAGACAGTCATATAGAGGAATTAGGCAGGGTGCAGAGAGGAGGCAATAAAAATCCCCCTTCCCCCCCTTTTTTAAAGGGGGGACAGGGGGGATTACTGAACATAGAGGATGTTAAATTATACTTCAGCTATCTTGACGGATTGGAAGTCAGGATAAACAATCAGAGGCAAGTCATAAATGGGTGTCAGGAGAGGGTTGACAGGAAACTAACGGAAGTAATTGATGCAATGAAGAACAGGAAGATACTTGAGGTCATTAAAGAGAGGGGATTGGCTCAATATAAAAGAGAGGTTAATCTTAAAGAGCAGAGATTCCTCGACGAAATAGCAGTAAACAGATTTGCAAGAGAAAGATATGTTGAATAGAAAAATTGGAATAATTTTTATAGCGATTATATCGGTAAAACTTGGACTAACTCTCCTCTTGTATGGAAAGGAGATAACTCTTGTTTCTCCATCCTATGCACAGCAGAAGACTGAAAGCCTCCCCCCATCCCCTGCATTAAAAGGCGGCGAGACGGGATTGGAAGAGAAAAAGGCAGAGACAGCTTCGGAGATTGACCTTGAGTTATTGAAGTCTTTTGAAAAGAAGAGAGAGGAGCTGGCGAAAAAGGAGAATGAAATAAAATTAAAAGAGGAGCAGTTGACCATGATTCAGCAGAGCATTCAGCAGAAGCTGAATGAGCTGACAGCCATTAAATCCGATATTGAAAAATTAATAACTCTGAGAAAGGATTTAGAGGAAAAGAGCATAAACCATCTTGTGAAGGTATACAGCACCATGCCGCCTGCCGAAGCTGCTGCACAGATAGAAAAACTCGACAGGGATATAACCATCCAGATATTATCGAGGATGAAAGGCAAGAGCGCTGCAAAGATATTGAGTAATATAAATCCTGCCGTCGCCGTCCAGATTAGTGAGCAGATTGTTAAAAAGAAGCCGCCAAAACAGCCTGTAGAAGAGCAGAAGAAATAAAATTATTTAGGGCTTGTTGT
>JACQEW010000201.1 GCA_016200365.1 Nitrospinota bacterium | reverse complement strand
GCGATGCATTAAGACAGGCAAAACTGAATATGATGAAAAAGAAAGGGAATCCATTTTATTGGGGCGCATTTGTGATGACAGGAAAGACGGAGTAAGGATAACAACCTGATTTAACCGCAGAGACGCAGAGGTACAGAGAAAAAAAGAACAAAAACATAATCAATCCGCAGATTACGCAGATTTCACAGATTTTTAAAACATTTTATTGCTTTTAATCTGCGTTAATCTGCGTAATCTGCGGATATATAATTTCATGGACAAAAACCTGATTGAAACCACTGAAGGCACTGAAATAACCACAGGACAAGGATGATGGAGATGGAACTCTGGAGATGCCCCTGCGGGTATATATACAATCCCATGCTCGGAGACCTGAAGGGCGGAATCAAGCAGGGGATAAGGTTTGAAGATTTGCCTGATGACTGGAAATGCCCTTCCTGCGGCTTGCCAAAGAATAGGTTTGAGAAAATATAGAGAGAGATGTGAATAATCTTAATTTTTACATAACAACCTTCTCGCTCATAATAATTTTCATAGTAGTTGTTCTGCTTATAATAACTCTCTATAAGCTCCTGACTGAGCTGCTGCTCAAGGAAAGGAAAAAGCCGAAAAAAACTCTGCCCCCTGAGTTTATTGAAGAAATCTTAAAGGAGACAACTAAAGCAGCGCCTGTTGAAAAGAAAAGGATTAATTATCGAAACAAGGTTAGGGAGATAGCTAAGGCAGACCCTCTACGCGTTGCTCTTATAGTAAAGAAGTGGCTATATGAGAGATGAAAATCCGAAATCCAAAATCCGAAATCCGAAATTTATTTTATCCCTTCTCTCAGGGGTTCTCCTTATATCCATATTTCCGAAATTCAATCTTGAGATATTGGCATGGGTATCCCTCGTCCCCCTCTTTATCGCTATAAGAAAGACCTCGCCTCTCACTTCGCTCAAATTGGGATTCATAACAGGTTTTATATATTTTCTCGGTATCCTTTACTGGATAGTTAATGCCATGACTCAATACGGCGGCATACCTTTACCAATAAGCCTTGCTGTCCTTATCCTGCTGTCGGGGTATTTATCTCTTTATGTATCTCTTTTTGCTTATCTCTTATCCCTTATCCCTTCCCCCTCAAAGTATATATTAGCCTCCTTTTTATGGGTGACATTAGAGCTCATAAGAACACATTTCTTGACAGGCTTCCCCTGGGCAAATCTCGGCTATTCTCAATTCAAAACATTGCCAATCATCCAGATAGCGGATATTACAGGCGTCTATGGGGTGGCATTTATCATTGTAATGTCCAATGCAGCAGCAGCCCTGTTTATCGAGAGCCTTTACGATAAGGAAATAAAATCCTTTGCGACCCGATATATGCTGATTACCGCCATTTTGATTACCTCCTTCTCCATTTACGGATTCTGGAGGATTAACTTTTTTGAAAATCCCCCTATTCCCCCCTTTAATAAAGGGGGATTAAGGGGGATTAAGGTTGCACTTATTCAAGGAAATATCGAGCAGGATATGAAATGGGACGAGAAATACCAGAATGAGGTTTTTGACACCCATGTAGACCTTACCATGCTCGCTGCCCATGAGAAGCCTGATTTGATTGTATGGCCGGAGTCTGCTACGTCGTTCTATTTTCAGGCTGATAGAAATTTCAGACCTAAGATGATCGAGCTTGCTCAAAAGGGGGGAAGCTTTATCCTCTTTGGCACACCCGGCTATGAAATAACCGATGGTAAAATTGTCCCCTATAACAGGGCATATCTCCTGTCTCCACAAGGGGATGTTGCTGGTAAATACGATAAGATTCATCTCGTCCCATTCGGCGAATATGTCCCGCTGAGAAAGCTCTTATTCTTTATTGACAAAATGGTCGTGGGGATTGGCGATTTTCAAAGCGGTGAGGAGTATACTATATTCAAAGTTCAAAGCTCAAAGTTCAAAGCTCAAAGTTCTTTTGGAACATTAATATGTTTTGAGATAATCTTTCCCGATTTAGTAAGAAGGTTTGTAAAAAATGGTGCAGAGTTTCTTGTAACTATCACAAACGATGGGTGGTATGGAAAAACCTCTGCCCCTTATCAACACATATCAATGGTAACCTTCAGGGCTGTGGAGAACCGCATACCGGTGGTCAGGGCTGCAAATACGGGAATAAGCGGCATCATAGAGCCGACAGGAAGGATAGCAAAGGAGACTGATATTTTTACAAGAACATATCTTTTGGGCGATATAAACATAGGCTCATCCCAAAAAACATTTTATACTCAATATGGCGATATATTTGCATATATCTGCTCAGCAGTAACTTTGTTATTGATTTTATTTTTCAGGGGTAGCAAAACCTCTTGAAACTATGTTGTTTTTGGAGTAATCTTGATAATCAGATATATTTGAAAATTTAAGGAGGGTTAATGAAATTTTTTATAGATACTGCCGATATTAACGAGATAAAGGCTGCGCTGGAAATCGGGATTATTGACGGTGTAACTACAAACCCGTCTCTGATTGCAAAGACAGGCAAGGATTTCAGGGCCGTCGTGGATGAGATATGTGCGGTGGTTGACGGACCTATAAGCGTAGAGGCTGTAAGTATGGATGCGGATGGTCTTATAAAAGAGGCGAGGGAGCTATCGAAGATAAATAAAAATGTCGTTGTAAAGATTCCTATGACAGAGGATGGATTAAAGGCTGTAAAAAAGGTCAGCCAGGAGGGAATACTTACGAATGTTACGCTGGTCTTTTCGCCAACGCAGGCGATTTTGGCTGCAAAGGCAGGGGCTACTTATATAAGCCCCTTCGTAGGAAGACTGGATGACATAAGCCACATTGGTATGGATATTGTTAAGCAGATAGTAACCATATACGATAACTACGACTTTTCAACAGAGGTAATCGTGGCAAGCATAAGGAATCCCCTACATGTAGTGGATGCAGCGCTCATGGGCGCCGATATAGCAACTATTCCATTCAGTGTGATAAAACAATTGGTAAAACATCCCCTTACCGACATAGGAATAGAGAGGTTTCTCTCCGACTGGAAAAAGGTGCCAAAGTAATCCAAAAAATGTAGGGCACCAGCCACCAGGGCACCAGCCACCAGAGACATATTTAATTACTGGTGCTCTGGTGCTCTGGTGACTTAACAATGTCTTCATCTGAAATAATCACTGCCAATAATCTCACCAAGATATACGGAAAAATTACTGCTGTTGACGGCATAAGTTTTTCCATCAGGAAAGGTGAGTGCTATGGATTCCTGGGACCAAACGGGGCGGGGAAGACCACCACCATAAAGATGCTCCACTGTTTTTCTCCTCTGACCGGCGGCGAGCTTGAGGTAGACGGGATGAATGTGAGGAGTGAGCAGAGTAATATCAAAAAGATTATGGGGGTAGTGCCGCAGGAGGAGAATCTCGACCCCGATTTAAGGGTATTTAAAAATCTCACTGTCTATGCCCGCTATTTTGATATTCCAAAAAAGGAGGCTTTAGAAAGGGCTGCCGAGCTTCTCGATTTTCTTCAGTTAAAAGATAGGATGAACAGCCAGATAAGAGAGCTTTCAGGTGGTATGAAAAGGAGGCTTCTCATTGCCCGCTCTCTGATAAATAACCCCAAGATTCTGATACTGGATGAGCCGACAACAGGATTAGACCCGCAGGCAAGACATCTGATATGGCAAAGATTGAGGCTTCTTAAAAAAAACGGGATAACCATGATTCTCACAACTCATTATATGGAAGAGGCTTCGCAGTTATGCGACCGTGTGGCTATAATGGACAGGGGCAAGATATTATTGGAAGGAGAGCCCAAAAAGCTGGTGGCAGATGAGATTGGAACAGAGGTTGTGGAGATAAGACTGGAAGATGAAAACCATAATATGATTCTTGAGCAATTAGGTAAATTCAAGTTTACCTACGAGAAGGCAGGAGATACCCTTTACATCTTTTCAAATAATGGCAAGGAGCTGCTTCCTTCTATTGTTGATATGAAGCATACCCATCTCCTCCACAGGTCTGCGACAATGGAAGACCTTTTTTTAAAGCTTACTGGAAGGGGATTGAGGGAATAAATTTAAAATTGAGTATCCTGCAAAAACCTTTTTTTGAACGACTTTTTATTTTTTCTTTTGTTCCTTTAAATAACTTAAAAAAGGCAAAAGAGAAAATAACGGAAGTGAGAAAAAAGGGTTTTTGCAGGACATTCAAAATTCAAAACTTATG
>JACQEW010000200.1 GCA_016200365.1 Nitrospinota bacterium | reverse complement strand
GTATTTTATCTGGACTTTCTGGTTTTCCAATCTTCGCCATATTTACAAAGACAGCGAGGTCTTTTTCTCTTGTCTGTTTTAGCATAAATTCTCTTAAAGGCTCTGCTGCAGTTTTCAATGCTGCATCCTGTGTAATTTGTTCTTTTAAATAAGGCTGCAGGGCGTTATTGTTTATCTTATCCCATACAGGAGACATTATGAAAAATGTCAGAAATAGCGCCAGTCCTATCAGCACCTGATTGGGCGGCATCTGCTGCGTGCCGAGCGCCTGTCTGAGAAAGGAAAGGACGACGATAATTCTCGTGAATGAAGTCAGCATTATAAGAATTGCAGGCGCCAGAGAGAGTATAGTCAGAAGGAGGAGTATCTGGATGCCTGTAGATACCTGTCCCGGTTTATCAGTCTCACCCACCCCTATCGTAACAGTGGGGATGGGGATGGACTGTGCATAGGAGACAGTAGGCAGTAAGCAGTAAGCAGTAAGCAATAAGCAGAAAACAGCGGGCAGTAAGCAGATGGTTTTTCTGCCTACTACATACTGCATACTACCTATTATTTTTTTGCCTACTGCATATTGTCTACTGCTTACTATATTCATTGTATCCTCTTCAAATTTCTAACCTTTTCCTGAATGGTTTTGGTTATCTGTGCTACCATTGCATCTTTCAGAGCAGGGTTCGAGGATTCAAGGGTTCGAGGGTTCGAGTGAGAAGAAAAGTCAATCCCTTGATCCCTTGACCCCTTGACCCCTTGAATCCTTGATTTAGCTTCTTCGCTATCGAGTTTTGTAAGCATGGTTATATTGTTGTTAGATACGGCTATGACAAGCACCTCTCCTGCCACATCCAGTAAAGTTATCGCCTTCTTTACTCCTATATAACTGGTGCCAAGCACTCTTATAAGCTTATCCTTTCCAAAGACCATATCGTTTTTCTTTAAAAACTTTTTGGCGATATAAGAGATAATCATAACCGCAGCAAGGACTATTGCAAGGGCAGCAGCGGTCTTAATCACCGCTGACGATATATCCGGAGGCTCAATAGGAGATGGATCCTTATATTTTAAATAATCATTTTCCATGTTCTTGGTTTTGGATTCGGCGCCGATGCCTTCGTCTTTACCCATGACAGGCTTTATATCCTGCGCATGTGCAGTATTGGCTGTAAATAGCGGCAGTTCTTCTATTGTGTTCTTTATTTCAGTCTGTTGACTATTGACTATTGACTCCTCACTCCTGACCGCCGGCTGCTGACTGCCGACTGGTGATGGATTCGTTTCCCCTTCGCTTCGCTCAGGGCTTCGGCTCATCACCACATGCTTTTTTATAGTTATTATCAAGTTGTTTTTATTTCTTGTCAGCGACAAATTTTCCTTTAATGTAATACCGTTCTGCGTCAGCACCAGCCTGAGCCTTACCTTATCTTTGGAATGCTGAAGGGCATAAATGTGTTTTAGCAGGCTGTCCTCTATATCAAATACCCTTTTGGAAGGGTGAATATATACATCAGGCAAATCGAATTGAACGGACTTTTCATAAAATGAAGGAACAGGCTCTGTTTTGACAGGAGATGAAAAATCTATCTTTACCCGCAGCTCGTCTGAATTTTTATAAACCTTTACATTCTGAAGATAGTTCTGGGACGCAAAAGCAGCAGAAGCCAGAAGCCAGAAGCCAGAAGCCAGAATAAAAACTCTGCCTCCTAACTTCTGACTTTTAACTCCTGACTCCTGACTCCTGACTCCTGGCTTCATTTTTCCTCCTATTTCAGCGATTCGATTCTCTCCACCGGGCTGACAATATCAGTCAGCCTGATACCGAATTTTTCATTTACTACCACCACTTCTCCTTTTGCTACCAATTTATCGTTTACAAGAACCTCCAGCGGCTCGCCTATCAGCTTTGTCAGCTCTATTACTGAACCCTGCCCAAGCTGCAGCAGGTCGTTTATAAGCATCTTTGTCCTGCCAAGCTCGACAGTAACACTCAGAGGTATATCGAGAATGAGATCGATATTCTTAGGCTCTTCCTTACTTACAGCTACGCCGGCAGGGGCTTCGTATTTTACAGGTTTTTCTTCCTCCTCTTTTTTCTCCTGGGCAGCAGCCTTGAGCATCTCTTTCTGTTTTTCCAAATCAGCGGCTGCATCCTCCCATGATATATCTTCAAAACCAGATCCGGAGGGATCTCCTCCCCCTCCTTCTGTTGTAATTTTTTCCTCATCCGCCATATTTTTTCCCTCCTCTTGCAATTATAGAGGATACCTGAACAGCCTTGCTCCCCTTCGTTGTGCCGGGGTATCCTTTAAATTTTGTAACCCCTTCAACCTTTATGATCAGCTCGTCGCTTACATCGTTATCGAGTTGTATTATATCCCCCGCCTTAAAATTCATGAGGTCGCGGCTGGTAATTTTTGTTCTGCCCAATTCAACCATTACATCTACCTGAGCCTCTACCATCCTCTCCCTGAGCCTCCTTATCCACATCTGGTCAACCTCAAGCTGGTCGCTCTGGAATCCCGCCCTCAGTTTTCCTATGATCGGCTCGATAGTAGAGTAGGGTAGGCATACGGTAATGGTGCCTGATACCTGATCCATCTCGATTTCGAATATTATTACTACTACTACATCTGTGGGCGGAACTATGGCTGCAAACTGGGGATTCACCTCTGACCTTACAAAACTTATGTTTACATTGTGAACAGGCTTCCACGCCTTTTCCAGTTCTTCAAGCGCCATAAGTACTACCTTTTTTATCATCCTCTGCTCGATGGTGGTAAAATCCCTACCCTCGATCTTCATTGCAGAGCTGCCTGTCCCTCCGAAGAAGGTGTCTACGAGGGCGAAGACAAGCTTGCTTTCTGCAATAAGGAGTGCAAATCCCCTCAGAGGCTCCATCTTGAATATATGAAGACTGGCGGGAACGGGGAGAGATTTTATAAACTCGCCGAATTTTACCGTATCCGTAGAAACTGCGCTTACATCGAGGACCTTGCGGAGGGCTGCCGACAGTGAGTTTCTGAACAGCCTTGAGAACCTCTGGTTGATAATGTCCAGAGTAGGCATCCTTCCCCTGATGATCCTCTCCTGGCTGGTAAGGTCGTAAGTGACTACTCCGGATTCGTCAACTACCTCTTCGGTCTCTGTCTCAATCTCTCCGTCGGATACACCCCTTAAGAGTGCATCTACTTCTTCCTGCGATAAAATCTGCGCCATAAAAACCCCACTCAAGTGCACCAGTCACCAGAACACCAGTGCACCAGTAATACAATATTCTGGTGTTCTGGTGCTCTGGTGCTCTGGTGTTCAGTTCACTGCACTACAAATTCCGTAAAAAATACATTCCTTACTGTCCCGCCTCTCAAGTTCTGGTTGAGTCTTGCCATTATCTCCTCTTTAAGCTTGAACTTGCCTTCGGCGGTTATTACCTCTTCCATTGACTTGCTGCTCAAGACAGTTATAATATGGTCTTTGAACTGCGGAAGTCTGCCTTTAACCTCGATTTCAAGCTCCTTACTGCTTAATTCAATCTCCATTGTCACCTTTATAAATCTCTTTCCGCCTGCCTCTGCCAGATTTACTATAAACGGCTCTAACGGCAGCATTGGTCCAAGTGTTGTCTCTGTAACAGCACCCTTCTCTTTTGCAGTTGGAGCTGCCCCATGAGGCGCCATGCCTATAGCAGGGGCGATATATTTTGTCCATGCTATAAAACCTCCTACTGCAAGGGCAAGCAGTAATATCAGCATTACTAAAATAATGATTATTACCTTAACTAAAGATGATGATTTTTTTTCCTCTTTAGGTTCTTCTGCTTTTTCTATTTCTTTATCTTCTTTTGCAGCCATTTACCCTCCTTTCCAGCCCCCCTTAACCTCTCCCCTCGCCCCTCTCTCCCTCTCCCTCTGGGAGAGGGTTGGGGTGAGGGTGGGTGAGGGGTGGTTTTATACATTTAACTTGCAATCAATATGCCATAAAACAGTTGACAATTGACAACTGACGACTAACTGCTGATATTTCAATAAAATAGGAGAAATTATCTGTTAATATTATAATACCCAATTGCTATCGAGACAATATATAACAGGTTGATTTGTGTCAAATAATTGTAAAATGTCATGCTTTTGACAAAAATTCCCTGAGTTTTTCCCCTATATCCCTTTCCCTCATTAAAGCCTCTCCAATAAGGAAGGCGTCTGCCCCAATTCCTTGAAGATATACAATATCATCCCTCTTTTCTATGCCGCTCTCGCTTATAACCGTAACACTATCAGGGATATACTGTATTAATTTCTCTGTTGTCTTTATATCCACTTTGAAGGTAGATAGGTCTCTATTATTTATTCCTATCAAATTTGCCCCTGCTGACAGTGCCTTTTCTATGTCTTCTTTTGTATGAACCTCGATAAGAGCGGACATTCCCATTTCAATACCGAGGCTCATATAATCCTCCATCTGATTTTTTCCGAGGACAGCGGCAATCAACAAAAAAGCATCAGCGCCGTTCGCCCTCGACTCAAAGACCTGATATTCGCCGATGATAAAATCCTTTCTCAAGAGGGGCAGTGTAACTACGGCTTTTACCTTTGACAGATATTCTATATCACCTAAAAAAAAAGGCTTGTCTGTAAGGACGGATATTGCGGATGCCCCGTTTTCCTGATATATCTCGGCAATCTTTAAGGGGTCGAAATCCTCCCTTATAATACCCTTTGACGGCGATGCCTTTTTTATCTCTGCAATTATTTTTGTTGCAGGTTGACGACTGTTTTTTTCTCCCTCTCCCGCATCCCTCACCCCTTTTAAATGAGGGGTGGGTGAGGGGGATATGGCATTTAGAAACCCCCTCGTCCCTTCCATATCCCTTAGCTTCGCCTTAAGTTCAGAGAGGGGGATTTTTGTCTTCAGATATTCTATTTCTTCTTTTTTTGTCTTGATTATTTTTGAAAGCATCTAACAAACGAATTTACAATTTACGATTTACGAATTACGATTTAAAATCGTAAATCCCAAATCGTAAATCATAAATTTCTTATGATTCCCTGTATTCATTGGTCAGTCTTCTTAAACCTTCAAGCTTTTTCATAGCCATACCAGAGTCTATTGCCTCGGAGGCTGCGCCGATTCCCTCTTTTAAATCCCTTGCCTTGCCGCCTGCTGTAATGGCAGCAGCGGCGTTGAGAAGGATAATATCCCTCTGGGGACCCTTCTTGCCGTTCAATATATCCAGTGTAATACGGGCATTTATCTCTGAATCGCCGCCAAGGAGTTCCTCATTTTTACACCTTTTAAGCCCAAAATCCTCCGGCACAATCTCATAGTTTTTTATCTCCCCTCCTTTAAGCTCTGATATGTATGTCTTTCCTGTAAGTGTTATCTCATCCAGTCCGTCTGCCCCATGGACAACGAATACATGGGTGCTTCCAAGTCTGCATAAAACCTTTGATAAAGGCTCTGTCAATCTATGATCGTAAACCCCAAGCACCTGTGAATGGGCACCTGCCGGATTTGTCAGGGGACCTAATATATTAAATATCGTTCTTATGCCTATCTCCCTTCTGGGACCTATTGCGAACTTCATAGCGCTGTGGAGCAGGGGGGCAAAGAGGAAGCCGATGCCGATTTCATCGAGACATTTCTCCACATGGGATACCTCTGCCTCGATATTGACCCCCAGTGTTCTCAATACATCTGCACTTCCTGATTTACTGGATACTGATTTATTTCCATGCTTTGCAACGGTAAGACCGGCGCCTGCTGCTACAAAGGCGGTGGTTGTTGAAATGTTAAATGTCCCCGATTCATCGCCGCCCGTCCCGCAGGTATCAACTATAGTTTTTGACTTTGTCTTGATATGCAGAGCCTTCTCCCTCATAACCTTTGCAGCGCCTGTAATCTCATCTACGGTCTCACCCTTCATTCGCAGGGCGGTTATGAATGAGCCTATCTGGGCAGGGCTTGCACCCCCGGACATAATCTCCTCAAAAGCGCCGGACATTTCAGACTCGGTCAAATCCCTTTTCTCTATAACCTTTGCAATCGCCTCTCTTATCATCTTATTCACCCCCTTTAGCTATTATGCAAATTATATCCTAAAAATAAAAAAGTTGACAATGTTTTAAATAATGTGGTATCTTAAATCATAAGAAGATTTTATCTACAACTAACCGCAGGGGTAGATAGATGCCTTTGCGGTTTTTTTATGCCCGGTCGATTAAAGGGGCAAGTAGAGACAAACCTTCAGGTTTGCTGCATTTTTGTAAGAAGGGAGGAAGTTTAGAATGGGAAGAGGAACTGTAAAATGGTTCAATAACACCAAGGGCTATGGATTCATCCAGCAGGAAGAAGGCGAAGATATATTCGTTCATTACTCCGATATTAAGGATGAAGGATATAAGAGTCTGAATGAGGGACAGAAGGTCGAGTTTGAAGTTACAAGCGGACCCAAGGGACCTAAGGCATCCAATGTTGTTAAGGTGAACTAAATGGAAATTTGGAAGATCCCTCCGGGGATCTTCCAAACCTAATCAAATCAATCAATAACTCGTATCATTATTTCCTTTCCTTTTATTACCGATAGATTTTCCGTGTTCTCCACCTCACATAATAAAAATTGATGCGCTGAATTATCCTGAGTTATCTCCACAATTCTCTGCTCTCTTTTTATCCTTTTTTCAACAGGCATAGGTTTTGCCGGGCAGCTTACAAGTCTGCGCTTGCCTTTTCTCCCCTTTCTTATCGAGACAATCTTCCCCTTTAACATTCTCTGTCTTGGGGATGTGCTGCTGCCTTTTGATGGAACCGGATTCGGATTTATAAGCGGAGATATGATTATGTCTATCATATTTAATTATCGGTATACATGGAATATTTATTAGATATTTCCTCTTTCCATAGGTAAGAAGGATGGGTGAGAGAGACAAATAGTTGTTAAGAAGTTTTAGATAATATCCGATATAAAAGGCAAGAAACCTCCCCTTAATCCCCTCCTCAGCAATGAGGGGAATAGGGGTGGTAAGGTGATGAAAATGGCACAATTTAATCCTGACGATAAAGATGTAAAAATAACGGTTGATGAGCTGAAGTCTATGTTCTACGGCGAATATTTTGTCTCCTTTGTTGAAGAAGAGGATAACCTCTTCGTAGCAAAGATTGTCATAGCAGATTTTCTGCTCAACAATGCCAATTATGCCACTGCATAAAGGGGGATCAATGAGGGAGGAACTCGTAAAAAGTCAAGACAAAATTAGCCCTTAATAACAATTAGAGGGCTTTTACCCTTATGGCTAATTTTTGACTTTTTACGAGGTTTATTATATGGCTGACGATACAAAATATAAAGACAAAGTGCTTTTTAGCATAAGCGAGCTGATGGAGATATTCTATGGCGAGTCAATTCATGTATGCCCCGATGAGATCGAGGCGTCTCTCCTTGCCAGATCAGCCCTCGACGATTTTTTAAAGAGCTACCCGTCTTATGTCTTTAACCCTGCTTGAACCTCCTGACTCGAATGAATCGGAAAAGGAATAAATCACCACGAAGGACACAAAGGACACGAAAAAAAATAGCTGGAAAATCTTTGGAACACGAATTTCACGAATATACAAATGGCACGAATGTATTAGAAACCAGAAGCAAGAAACAAGAAGCAAGAAGCAAGAAAAAATCTTATATCTTGCATCTTGCTTCCTGCATCTTGCCTCTTGTTTATTTCGTGCAATTCGCTCCATTCGTGTTATTCGTGTTCAAGTCTTTGTTCTCTTGTTCTTCGTGAGCAATAAGAGATTATCAAAAAAGACAAGAAAAATAAAGCGGCAAGTATTGCTAAAAAATGGTATGGTCAGAAAAGGGTTGTCGGGAATTTTGTTGTGTCATTTTAAAAGTCCTTCAGATAATCTTTCCCATACATCCTGCCCGTTGACTACCTCTCCGCATAAGAGATAGTAATCTGACTCGTCTAAAAGACGGATGGAGTTTATTCTTCCGTAAAATTCACCCTCTACAGAGGTGTTTGAATCTCCATTCAGATTTACAAACCTCATTTCAAGAACAGAGCCAATGGAAACGGCTGTATTCAGTCCGCCTCTGAAGCTATGATTCTGCACTGTAAGGATTGGAAAAATCTCCCATTCTCTGCTTTCAGGATTTTTTATCTCAAGAATTATGTCCATACTTATTGGCTGCGGCTTTGTCACGCTGCGTTCATCTGCGGCTGCAAAAGTGTCTCTCCTTGAAACTGTAGGAGAAAACTCCTTAACTCCTTTTCTATCTCTATCTTGCCGATTGCACCGCACATTACCAGTATCTCACCAATCTGATGCTGAACTTTTTCCTTATCGCTCAGAATCTTCTCAATCTGCTCATTATTCAGAAGTCTTAAATTAACTGCTGCTTCGTTAAATTTAAGACCTGACATACGCATATAATCCATTATCTTTGAGATGTCCTCATATTTAAGATAACCGTTGGTAATTGCACTGATAGCATTCATAATGTTTTCGTCCTTTTGAAACTTGAGGGCAAAATTAAGGTCTTCCTGTGAGATTTTTTCTTTGTAGATTAAGTATTCTCCGAAAAACATAAATTTTCCTTCCATTATGAATTATCCTGCACAGACAAATTTTCTGAATTAAACCCTTAACCTTTATATATCAAGAAGCGTGCCTTTTTTTGTTGTGGGGAGTAACATCAATAAAAACAAATGATTACAATAAAAAAGGGGTGAATAAGCAGAGGAGAAAAGTGTAAAATTTTACAGAAGTGTATAAGAGCAAAAGTGTAACATAATACGCATTTTGACTCTCAGTCGAATTACTGAAGCTGTGAGTTGCAGAGGCGGTGGTAATCTTTTTTGGGAGGTTATGAGGTAATGTCTTACGATTTTTTCAGGACTCATCCCTCCTGATTTTGTATTCCTTCATTTTATTGTAGATGCTTTGTCTGCTCATGCCGAGCAGTTCACCTCGTCTATTACAAGAATTTTTGCCTTTATTACTTTATTACTCTCCTCTCAATCAGATTTATGGAAAGGATAGCGAAGATTACAGCAAAGACAATGAGAAACATAGCGCTCAGAATAAGGGACGGATAAAGCGTATTGGACAGGAGGCTTCTGGATATATTAACCGCATGGGTTAGGGGCATAAAGCTTGATACTGTCTTCACCCATGACGGGAAATTTGACAACGGAAATAAGATGCCTGAGAAGAAGAACATGGGGGCGAGAAACAGGGTGAAGAAATAGTTGAAGAAATCATAACTCGGACATACAGCGGTAACAGTCATGGCAATTGATGAAAAGAGGATGCCCACAAGGAAGACAAGAATTAATATCGGTATAATTATAAGTATTGACGATTTCATTAAACCCACAAGATAAATTACCATGAGCATTACCCCGCTTCCTATAAGGCTCTTTGTTGCCCCCCAAAGAATCTCTCCCAAAACAAGGTCTCCTACATTTAACGGTGTAGCGAGGACGCCGTCATAAGTCTTCTGCTCTGTCATCCGGGTGAATGCCCCAAATGTGCATTCGAAGGATGCGGAATACATGGCAGTAATCATTAAGAGACCGGGGGCGATAAATTCCATATAGGAGACACCTTCTATTTCCTGAAGATACCCTCCGATACCGACACCCATTCCAAAGAGATACATCAGAGGCTCGCCGAGATTTCCAAGCAGGTTTGCCTTGTAGAATCTCAGGTAGGAATCCCTGTTCCTCTGCCATACCCTGTATGCCCGCCATGATATATTTGGGATTTTATTATAGAGAGACATGGCTTCAATATAGCCACTACATTTTTGTATGTCAACAGGTAATTTTCTCTTGCCCACCCCCACTTTGAAGCTCCCCATCCATCCATAAAAAATTTTGATTTTATTTGAGGAAGGGTGTTATTATTTTATCATGTCCAAATATCCTGTATTCATAGGCATAGGCTCTAATATGGGGGATGCGGCTGATAATTGTGCAAAGGGTATTCACGAGATAGGAAAGATAGCTGAAAACAGAATAGCTGCAATATC
>JACQEW010000199.1 GCA_016200365.1 Nitrospinota bacterium | reverse complement strand
TGGCTAAATTAATTTTTTCATAATAGAGGAGGAAAAGTGAAGAAGAGATACCTTTTATCGCCGGGACCAACACCCGTTCCGGAGGCAGCGCTTTTAACAATGGCGTATCCTATGATGCACCACAGGACGCCCCAGTTTTCTGCTATATTTGCAGAGGTAAAGGAGGATTTAAAATACCTCTTTCAGACTAAGAATGATGTGTTAATCCTCGCGGCATCAGGGACAGGGGCAATGGAGAGTGCTGTTACAAATCTATTCTCCCCCGGAGACCATGCGCTTGTTATAAACGCAGGAAAATTCGGAGAGCGATGGGGTAAGATATGCGAATCCTACGGACTAAAGACCACATGGCTCAATGTAGAGTGGGGGAAGGCTGTAAAACCAGAGGCTGTTGAAGATGCCCTGAATAAAGATAAAGATATTAAAGCCGTATTTATTCAGGGGAACGAGAGCTCAACTACAGTCTCTCATCCTGTGAAGGAGATAGCTGAAATTGTCAGGAAGAGAAATAATACACTCTTTGTTGTAGACGGGATTACAGCAATAGGGGTCTATGACATTCCAATGGATAAATGGGGCATTGATGTCCTTATTACCGGCTCTCAAAAGGCGCTCATGCTTCCCCCGGGACTGGCTTTCATAGCTTTAAATGATAAAGCATGGAAGTTCAATGAGATGGCGAAACTCCCGAGATTTTACTTTGACCTCAAAAAAGAGAGAAAGAATTTAAAGGATAATACCACCGCTTATACTCCTGCCGCATCTCTGATTATAGGTTTGAGAGAGGTCTTAAAGATAATGAAGTCCGAGGGGCTTCCCAATATCTTTAAGAAAAATGAAAGGATGGCAAGGGCAACGAGAAAGGGAATGACTGCAATCGGTCTCAAGCTTTTAGCTCCTGATGCTCCGGCAGAATGTGCAACAGGGGTATATACGCCCGAAGGTGTAGATGGAGGAAAATTGCTGAAATCCTTGAGGGATGATTTTGGAGTTACTTTAGCCGGCGGACAGGATCATTTGAAAGGAAAGATTTTGAGAATAGCCCACATGGGCTACTTGGATACCTTTGACATTATTACTGCTGTCTCAGTAATAGAAATGGGGTTGAAGAAATTCGGCTATAAGGTGGATTTAGGCAAAGGTGTGGCAGCAGCAGAGGAGATATTATTGGAGGGATATTAATAAAGTAGGCAGTAGGCAATAGGCAGTAGGTTGTTTTACTGCTTACTGCCTACTATGTTTTAGGAGGATTCATGAAGGTGCTTGTCAGCGATAAATTATCGGAAAAGGGTATCGAGATATTAAATAGGGCAGGCAGTATCGAGGCAGATGTAAAGACAGGGCTTACGAAAGAGCAGTTGATTGCAGAGATTCCCCAATATGAGGGGCTTATCGTCAGGAGCTCAACAAAGGTAACCGCAGATATTATAAATGCCGCCAAAAATCTTAAGGTAATCGGCAGGGCAGGGATTGGTGTTGACAATGTAGATGTGGATGCTGCAAGCAAGAGGGGTATTGTGGTTATGAATACCCCTGAAGGGAATGTCATAACTACTGCAGAGCATGCCATAGCAATGATGCTCTCCCTTGCAAGAAAAATCCCGCAGGCAAGCGCCTCGGTAAAAGGGAAGAAATGGGAAAAGGGATTCATGGGAGTGGAGGTATATAACAAGACCCTCGGTATAATCGGGCTTGGGAGGATAGGGAGTATCGTTGCAAACAGGGCAAAGGGTCTCTCCATGAATGTAATAGTCTATGACCCCTTTATCTCAAAGGAGCGGGCGAAGAGCCTCGGCGTTGAATTAGTGGAGATGCCTGAGCTTTTCAAGAGGTCTGATTTTATCTCCATCCATGTGCCTAAGACATCCGAGACCGCATACCTCATTGGAGAAAAAGAATTTGCCATGATGAAGAAGGGGGTAAGGATTATAAATTGCGCCAGGGGAGGCATAGTTGACGAGAAGTCGCTTGCTAAGGCTATTAAGGAGAAGATTGTAGCAGGCGCCGCCCTTGATGTCTTTGAAAAAGAGCCTGTCCCCTCTGACAATCCCCTGCTTGAATTGGATGAGGTTATATGCACGCCCCATCTCGGCGCATCAACGGATGAGGCGCAGGTGAATGTAGCTATAGATATAGCGAATCAGATTGTAGATTTCTTTAAGAACGGGCAGATAAGAAATGCCGTAAATGTCCCCTCGATAAGCGCAGAGCTCCTGTCGAGGATACAGCCCTACCTTACCCTCGGCGAAAAGCTCGGAAGCCTTCATGCACAATTAATAGAGGGCGGAGTAAGGGGAATAACGATAAAATACAGCGGTGATGTCGTAAGTCTCGATGTAAAACCTATTACCATCTCCGTGATTAAAGGACTCCTTCAGGTTTTTGTGGGCGAAGGGGTTAATATGGTCAATGCCCCGTTCATTGCGAAGGAGAGGGGTATCGAGGTTGTAGAGACGACTACCAGCGAGCCGCACGACTTTGCCAGCCTGATAAGCGTAACCATAAAGACGGAGAAACAGGAGAGGGTAATCGAAGGGACGATCTTCGGAAAGAATGACCCAAGAATCGTCAGGATTGATGAATACTGGGTCGAGGCATCGCCGTCAGGCAATATGCTTATATTCTCGAACATAGATACGCCCGGCGTTATCGGAAAGATAGGGACACTGCTCGGTGATGATAACATCAATATAGCAGGCATGCAGCTCGGGAGAAACAAGCCGAGGGGGAATGCATTATCAATCGTAAATGTGGATTCTCCAATCCCGGAGAAGACCCTGGCGAAGATACGCTCGATGCCAAATATTATCTATGTAAAGATGGTGAGACTGTAAAAACGGCTCTTTAGTCCCTCATTCGTAAGAAGTATAAAAGTAATCACAGATAGACATAGTGAACACAGATTTACTCTGTGGTTAAATTATGTCTTTGTTTTTAAAATATGATACCTGTTGACAAAGCACTGCAGATCATAGTTGAAAAGTCCGATGTCATAGAGCGTACGGAGACGGTTGGACTTGACAGCGCCAATGGAAGGATATTGGCTGAAGACATTTTTTCGGATATTGACATACCCCCCTTTAATAAATCCTCGATGGACGGCTATGCAGTTATATCCGAAGACCTCACGAGCTTGCCTGCCGAACTGGATGTTATCGAGGAGATACCCGCCGGATATTTCCCCACAAAGAGGGTGATAAAGGGGACTGCTTCAAAGATTATGACAGGCGCTCCTGTGTCTGAAGGTGCGGATGCAGTGGTCATGGTGGAGAATACAGAGGACTTGCAGGGGAAAGTGAAGATACTGTCCAAAGTTAAAAAGGGGGATAATATCTCAATAAAAGGCGAGGATGTTAAGAAAGGGGAGAAGATTCTTTCAAAGGGAACGAAATTTAGGTGTCAGGAGATATCAATGCTTGCTTCTACAGGGAACCATAAGGTAAAGGTTTTAAGCCGTCCGAAGGTTTCCATATTGGCAACAGGGACAGAGCTTGTAGAGCCTGATAGATTTCCATCTTTCGGGCAGATAAGGAACAGCAACAGTTATTCGCTCTTTGCCCAATGCCAGAGTGCAGGCGCAAATCCGGAATATCTTGGAATATCGGTTGATGAAGAGAAAGATTTAATGGGAAAAATAAAAAAAGGACTTGATTCCGATATGCTTCTCATATCAGGCGGCGTTTCAATGGGCGACTATGATTTTGTTCCTTCCATATTAAAAGAGGCAGATGTTAAAATCGTTTTTGAAAAGGTTGCAATAAAACCGGGCAAGCCGGTCTTGTTCGGGACGAAGGGAAAAACTCTCGTATTCGGTATGCCCGGAAATCCCGTATCTACAATGGTAATATTTGAATTGTTTGTAAAACCTGCATTGAAAAAAATGTCGGGGGATACGGCAAATTGTAATTTTAAGGGAAAGGCAAGACTTAATAAGGACTTTAAAAGAAAGAGGGCTGAAAGACAGGAATATATACCTGCGGCAATAAGCTGTTCAGGAGGGAAGACAACGGCAATACCGGTAGAGTCTCATGGCTCGGCAGACATGATGTCATTGACAAAGGCAAATGGCTTATTAATGATTCCAACCGGTGTTGATAAAATAAATGCAGGGGAAATATGTGATGTTATGTGGTTCTCTGCCGCAGATCCATCTTATATGCCTGCCTGAATTCAGAAGTCAGAAGACAGAAGTCAGAAGTCAGAATAAAAACCTATTTTTCTGTGGTCTGTCCTCTGTTTTCTGTCTTCTGGCTTTTGAACTCTATGATTGACATATTCCATAGAATGACCTTCAGGGGAGGGATTCACCCGCCTGAAGAAAAGGACAGGACAAAAGGCATCCCCATTCAGACCATTCCACTCCCTGAAAAGGTAGTAATACCATTAAGTCAGCATACTGGGGCAATATGCGAGCCTCTGGTTAAAGTGGGTGATATAGTAAAGAAAGGTCAAAAAATTGGGGAAGGGAAAGGCTCTATTACCTCAACTGTCCACTCCTCTATATCGGGGAAGGTAGTTGACATATCACCACATCCTCACCCGCTGGGCAGTGACATCCTTTCAATCATAATCGAATCTGATAAAAAAGACGAATGGGTAGATAGTTTAACCGAAAATGAAGATTATCTATCTATCGAACCCGCAAAACTAAAAGAAATCATAAAAGATGCAGGTATCGTGGGTCTGGGAGGTGCCCAGTTTCCAACGCATATAAAATTATCGCCACCTGAAGGAGACAGGGTTGAATATGTAATCATTAACGGTGCGGAATGTGAGCCATACATTACCTCAGACCACAGGCTTATGGTTGAAAGGGCTTCAGAAATAGTTGAGGGATTGAAGATTATTATGAGGGTTCTCTCTGCAAAGAAAGGGTTTATCGGGATAGAAAAAAACAAACCCGATGCAATAGCAAAGCTCAAGGCTCAAAGCTCAAAGCTCAAAGCTCATATAGAGGTGGTTGGTTTAAATGTTAAATATCCACAGGGGGCGGAGAAACAACTCATAAAATCCATATTAAAAAAAGAGGTGCCTCCCTCTGTATTTCCAATAGAGGCGGGAGTAGTGGTAAATAATGTGGGAACTGCGTATGCCATTTATAACGCTGTCAGATATGGCAGACCCCTTATCGAGAGGGTTGTTACAGTAACGGGGAATGGTGTAAAAGACCCCGGAAATTTACTCGCAAGGATCGGAGCATCTTTTGAATTTTTAATTCAGAATTGCGGCGGTTTTTCGGGAGAGCCCGAAAAGGTTATAATGGGCGGACCAATGATGGGGATAGCCCAATATACATTGAAAGTCCCCGCCATCAAGGGGACTTCGGGAATAGTGGTTTTTTCAAAAAATCCCCCTTCATCCCCCTTTAATAAAGGGGGGCAGGGGGGATTATATCAGCCCTGTATCAGATGCGGGAGGTGTGTTGATAACTGCCCTATGGGTATAAGTCCGAACCTCTATGGACTGCAAGCCGAGCGTGGTATGATTGATGAGGCTTATAACTGGGATGTAATGGACTGCATCGAGTGCGGGGCATGCTCCTATGTATGTCCTTCAAACAGACCCTTGGTGCAGTTCATAAAATATCTCAAGGCTGAGGTGAAGAAAAAACAAAAATGAAATTTACTTTTATATGATAGACTTTGTTAAAATTGCAATAGATTCAGTCAAATATAATGAAACAAAAACTAACAATTGATATTTTAGTTAAGGAAGCAAAGGCTTTTTGCGAAAGGGAATCCAAATTTGATAATCCAGATTTATTTGGAATAACCGATGGAAAAGCAGTGGGAACATTTATAGAGCATA